>CAYMFV010000189.1:0-6034 GCA_964389745.1 uncultured Planctomycetales bacterium
GGGGGGGGGGGGGGGGCCAGGGGTGTGAGCCGAGAGGGCGTTCGGGGGGGGGGGGCGGGCGTGGGCCTGCGTTGTGGGCGGGGTTGCGGAGGGAGCGGGAGCGAGCCGCTGGGGAGGGCGGGGGGGTGGGGGGGGGCACGCCGCCCACCCGGCCGCCAGTCTAGGAGGCCCCGGGGCCGGCGGCCGAGCTCAGCCACAGGTCCAGGGTCGCCGCTGCCAGCACCAGGCTGCGACTGGCGCCCAGGAGCCCCAGGTCGTAGCGGGACGGGGCCCAGCCCGGGCGCCGGCGGCGCATCAGCCGGGTCAGGACCAGGGCCTCGCCGGCCAGGGAAGCGAGCAGCAGAACCAGCCAGGCGCCGAGCCAGGCGAGGAACCCTGCCGCCGCCGGCGCGGCCGGCTCCCCCAGGGAACCGGCCGCCAGGAGCAACCCCGGCACCCCCAGGACCAGGCCGTTGGCCAGCAGGGTGTAGAGCGTGGTGGCCCGGAAGTGCCGCCAGCAGATGAACCAGACCACCCACCACTCGACCACCAGGGCCAGGACCAGGACCCGGGGGGCCAGGGTGTGGGCGACCAGGGCGGCCAGGGGGCTCACGGGTCTCCTCGGGGCGGCTCCTGGCAGAGACGGCGCAGGAGCTCCAGGGTGTAGAGGCCCGAGTCGTGGCCGTCACCGAAGAGACAGCGGTAGGCGTAGTGCCCCACAGGCTGCATGTCCTGCAGGGTGATGTCCCGGGGCACCGTGGCGGGATCGAGCAGGGCCTCGCCGGTCAGCTCCGACACGCAGTGGGCGCAGGGACAGGCGACCCGGAGCTCCCAGGGACTGAGCTCCCGCTCGAGACCATCGTCCCAGGCGATGGTGATCCCTCCCGGGGAGCGGCGCAGGGCGGTGGGACGGTGCTCCATGGGCAGGCCATTGTCGCAGCCCGCCCTCCCGGCTTCACCGGCTTCCGCCCATCTCGTCCTGCTCCTGGTAGCGAACCCGGACGTTCTCCCGCCCCATCCGCTGGAGACGCTGGCGACTCTTGCGCAGCCCCAGGTCGTGGGCCTTGGAGACGACGCTCTTCACCGTCCGGTTGAGCTGCCGGGCGATCTCCAGGTTGGAATGGGTGGGATAGAGCCGCCGGAGGAGGGCCACTTCGTTCCGGCTCCAGCGCGGCATCCGGGCCGGCACCTCTCCGTGGCGGCGCAGGAAGCTCTTGTCCTTGGCCAGGCAGAGCTCGGCGGCCATGGCCTCGATGTCGGTCACCGGCCGGCCCAGGATCACCGACAGGTCCTCGTTGCTGCGGGTGCCGTAGAGGCGCTTGAGACGCTGCAGGTCCTCGGTGCTCCAGGGCCCGCTCCGGCGCTCCTCCTTCAGATCCCGGATCTTCCAGCTCACCTCCTCCGGCGTGCGCCGCAGGATGAGGGCGATCTTCTCCCCGGAGGCCACCCCCAGGTAGTCCTTGAGGGCCTGCACCTCGGCCGCCGACCAGGGTCCGACCCGGCGTTCTCCCTGGAAGATCTTGCGGGCCATGCGCCGGACGCTGTCCACGCTCCGCCCGAGCTCCCGGGCAATCTGCTGGTCGCTGCGGAAGCCGTAGAGACGCTTGAGCCTCTCCTGCTCCGCGAGGGACCACTGGCCGCGGCGGCGGGCCGGCTTGGGCTTGGAAGATTGAGGCTTGCGGGGCATGGGGGGGCCGGAAAGAGGATCAGATGGCCAGCTGGGGAGGACGGCCGCCTGGCGGACCGGAAAGGGCTGCCTCCAGTATGCGCCCCGAGGCAAGCCCCGCAAGGCCCTGCAGGCCCGGCGCCGGCTGGGACCGAGGCCCGCCCCGTCTCTCCGGGTGGTCCGCCATTGCTGCTCTAAGTCAGGATAACACTCCGGCTTGCAAACTGCAATCTCCTAACCGCGGGGGCCCTCCCCGAAAAGCAGTATCCTGGCCTGGCCCAGCCCTACGGCCTTCCCGCCGCCCCTTCCCCGGCCTCACGGACCACGTCCTGCCAGACCTGGCCGGCAGCGACCTCGAGGAGGTCCTGGGCCTCCCGGGCAGTCCGACTCCGAGCCGCCTGGACTGCCAGGCGCTGCAGGTCAGCGACCCGCACCCGGCGCAGGAGAGTCTTGATCTCGGGGACGAAGGGGGGGGCCATGGAAAGTGCCCGGAAGCCTGCCCCCACCAGGAAGAGGGCGCCCGCCGCCTGGCCGGCCATCTCGCCGCAGACCGACGCGGGCCGGCTCGCCTGGCCGGCGGTCCGGGCGATGTGCCGGAGAACCCGGAGATGGGCCGGGTGGAAGGGCTGGTAGAGGTTCGCCACCCAGGGGTTGTCCCGGTCCACCGCGAACAGGTACTGGGTGAGGTCGTTGGTGCCGACGCTGACGAAGTCCGACTCGGCGGCGATCTCCTTCATGGCCATGGCCGCCGCCGGCACCTCGATCATGGCGCCCAGGGGCACGTCGCAGACGCCGTCGCCGGCGTCCTGGCAGAGACGGCGGAGCAGGCGCCGGGACTCCGCCACCTCCTCCACCGTGGTCACCATGGGCAGGAGCACCCGGACGTCCCCGTGGGTCCGGGCGGCCCGCAGGGCCGCGAGCTGCATGAGGAAGAGGTCCCGCCACTCCAGGCTCACCCGGATCCCCCGCCAGCCCAGGCCCGGGTTCCGCTCCCGGGGCGTCTGGAAGTAGCGCAGGGGCTTGTCCCCGCCGATGTCCAGGGTCCGGAACACCACCGGCCGGTTCGGGAAGGACTCCAGCACCGAGCGGTAGATCTCGGCCTGCTCCTTCTCCCCCGGGAACTTGGGCTGCTCCATGTAGGCGAACTCGGTCCGGAACAGCCCCACCCCGTCGGCCACCGCCGGATCGAAGGTGCCCAGGTCCCGGGGGGACTCGATGTTCACCATGACCTGGATCCGGACTCCGTCCAGGGTCCACACCGGCTCCCGGGCGCTGGCGGCGAAGCTGGCCCGGATCTGGGCCCGCTCCCGGGCGAAGACCCGGGCCTCCTCCTGCTGGACCTCGTCGGCCCCCACCAGGACGCGCCCCTCGTCCCCGTACACGACGCAGGCCTCCCCGCTCTGGACCCGGGCGTGGATGTCGTCCAGGCCGATGACCGTGGGCACGCCGAAGGAGCGGGCCAGGACCGCCCCGTGGCTGAAGCGGCCCCCCCGGGTGCAGAGGAAGGCGGCCACCTGTTCCCGGGGCAAACGGGTCACCAGGGAGGGCGTCAGCTCCTCGGCCACGACCACCAGCCGGCGCTCGCTCCCCCCCCCACCGACGGCCAGTTCCTCCTCCTGGTTCAAGGCCCGGAGGACGGCGAACCAGGGGTCCCGGAGGTCGGCAGCCCAGTTCTTCACGTCCCCCCCCTCCAGGTCCTCGAAGAGGTCGCGGAAGCGGTCCAGGAGCTGCTGGATGGCGGACTCGGGCTCCAGGAGCTCCTCCCGGACCAGGCACCGGATCTCCCGGAGGGCGTCCGGATCCTCCAGGACCGCCACCTGGGCGGCGTAGATGGCCGCGTCCTGGATGCCAAGCTCCCGGGCGGTGGCGGTCTGGATCTGGCGCAGGCCGAGAATGGCCCGGCGCCGGGCCGCCTCGAAGCGACGGAGGGCCGCCTCCACCTGTTCCGCCCGCAGGTTGCGCCGGGGGATGTTCACCAGCCCGGGTTCCACGGCCACGAAGGCCGGCCCGATGCCCACGCCAGGGGCCACCGGGATGCCCTTGAGGTCGTAGCGTGCCACGGTCCTAGCCGGCCGTGCCCTCCCGGCCGGCCTCCTCCATCACCGCGGTCTCGGGACGCCGCCAGGAGGCGATCCGCTCCTCCAGGGCAGCCGTCAGCTCGGCCACGGGCACCCGTACCTGGGTCATGCCGTCCCGCTCCCGGAGGGTCACCGTGTCGTCCTCCATGGTCTG
The DNA here is from genome assembly GCA_964389745.1 of uncultured Planctomycetales bacterium. Classification (GTDB taxonomy): domain Bacteria; phylum Planctomycetota; class UBA1135; order UBA1135; family UBA1135; genus CAYMFV01. Next base: position 3,878 of record CAYMFV010000189.1, read on the forward strand.
GCCGTCCACGGTCACGCAGAAGGGCGTGCCGATCTCGTCCTGGCGCCGATAGCGCTTGCCGATGGAGGCATTGGCCTCGATGGCGGTACGGAAGCGGGGCCGGAGCATGGCCTCGATCGCGGCGGCCCGCTCGGGCATGCCCTCCTTCTTCACCAGGGGGAAGACCGCCACCGTCACCGGCGCGATGCGCGGGTGGAAGCGCAGCACCACCCGCTTGTCCTTGCCCTCGCCCTCCTCGTCGTAGGCGTCCACCAGGAAGGTCATGGCGGCCCGCTCGACCCCCGCCGCCGGTTCGATGACCCAGGGCATCACGTGTTCCCCCCGCTCCTGGTCGAACCAGGCCAGGGGCGTGCCCGAGGCCTCGCTGTGGCGCTTCAGGTCGTAGTCGGTGCGATTGGCGATGCCCTCCAGCTCCGACCAGCCGAAGGGGAACTCGTACTCGACGTCGCTGCAGGCGACGGCGTAGTGGGCGAGCTCGTCCCGCCCGTGATCCCGGAGGCGCAGGCGCTCGGGGCGGATGCCCAGACCCAGGTACCAGCGGAAGCGCTCCTCCCGCCAGTAGCGGAACCACTCCTCCGCCTCCTCGGGCCGGCAGAACCACTCCATCTCCATCTGCTCGAACTCCCGAGTCCGGAAGACGAAGTTCCCGGGCGTGATCTCGTTGCGAAAGGACTTGCCCACCTGGGCGATGCCGAAGGGCAGCTTCTTCCGGGTCGCCGTGACCACGTTCAGGAAGTTGATGAAGATGCCCTGGGCCGTCTCCGGGCGCAGCCACGCCACCGCCGCCGAGTCCTCCACCGGCCCGACGAAGGTCCGAAACATCAGGTTGAAGTTCCGGACCTCGGTCCAGTCGGTGGTGCCGCTCACCGGGTCCTTGATCCCAGCCTCCAGGATCAGCCGGTGCAGGGCCTCGTTGTCCCCGAGAGCCCGGTGCAGGCCCTCCTCCAGGGCGGCGGCCTTCTCCTCCCGGCCCTTCCTGCGCAGCCGGGTGATCTCGCCCTCCACCAGGTGGTCGGCCCGGTAGCGCTGCTTGCTGGTCCGGTTGTCGATGAGGGGGTCGGCGAAGCCGTCCACGTGGCCGCTGGCCCGCCACACCTCCGGCGACTGGATGATGGCCGAGTCCAGGCCGACGACGTCCTGGCGGGCGTAGACCATGGCCTCCCACCAGGCCTCCTTCACCCGGCGCTTCAGCTCCACGCCCAGGGGGCCCCAGTCGTAGGTGGAGCCCTGCCCGCCATAGATCTCGGAGGCGGGGAAGACGAAGCCCCTGCGCTTGCACAGGGACACGATCTTGTCCATCAGAGACGGGGCGGGCCGGGACATGGGCGTGGGATTCTATCCGCCCCGCCCGTGGAAAGCGGAACACTTCCATGAGAACACTCGATAAGAGATCAACCGCGCGCCATGTGTCACGGCAAAAGCAGAAACCGCGTTTCTGAACCCCAGAGGGCAGCCCGGGCCATAAAAAGTTCAACTGGTGTCCTGTCACCCCGATTCGCCAAGGGCGAATGGAGCGGGAGAACAGAAGAGCAGGTGAGCAGGAGGTTTCGGATTCGAGCGCGATCGCCCGAATGACGAGGGTCCGCTCTTCTGGATTCCTGCGGTTTCCTGTTCTGGTGTTCTTCGGTTTAATCCGGTGTTGACGATCGTCCGGACTTGTTCGAAGTTTGGGCAGATCATCCGATTGGTGGACAGGGATTGGATTCGCAGGGAGGTTGTTGTTTCAGCCTTTTGCGGGCGGGTCGTCCATCCATGCCCGGCGTCCGGCCAGGGCGCCTCGGAACATGCCTTCGAGCGCGGCTGTGCGTACTTGATCGGGGTCGAGGCGGAGCGGGACGATGAGGCTGAACATGGCGCCGTGGCCTTCTTCGCTGACGAGTTGGAGTTCGCCCTGAATGGCGGCGGAGAGTTCGCGTGAGATGGCGAGCCCGAGCCCGGTGCCGGGCTGGTTGCCGTCGCGGTCTCTGTCGAGGCGTGAGAATTTTTCGAAGAGTTGCTTTTGTTCACCGGCGGCGATGCCGGGGCCATTGTCGATGACGCTGACGCGTACGCGGGCGTCATCGCTGTCGAGCCCGGAGGGTGCGAGCCGCTCTGCGCGGAGGGTGACGAGGGAACGCTGCTCGGCGCCGCCCGGGGTGAACTTGACGGCGTTTGAAA
>CAYMFV010000190.1:0-6013 GCA_964389745.1 uncultured Planctomycetales bacterium
CCACGCCTCCGCGCCCAGCCGCTTGTCTCCTTGCCCCAACGCGGCCTCCTGCGCCCCGGTCCGCAGAGCAGGTGGCGGATCTGGGGCGAGGGACGCCGGGCGCGCCCAGGTTCGCTCTAGCATAGGCTCTCCCCCGCGGTTGGTGTGTGGGCTTGGCACGAGGAGGGCGCATGGAGCCCCGTCTCTGGTGGAAGTCACCGCAAAGGCGCCAGTCGCCCCCCCTGGTCGGGGTGGACCCGGCCCGGACCATCCTGGTGGAGCAGACCCTGGCCATCATCAACGACGAGGTCATCACCGCCACCCAGGTGGAGGCCGAGGTCCGTCGCCGGGCGGCCGGCCGGCCCCTGGCGCCGGCGGAATTCCAGCAGCTCCGGGCCGCGGTCTTCCGGGACCTGACCCTGGACGCCCTCTTCCGGGAGGGCTTCCGCATGGACGGCATGGACGACCGGCGGGTCCAGGCCATCGTCGAGTCGGAGGTCCAGCGGCGCATCGACGAGCAGGGCTCCCTGGCCGACTACGTGCGCTTCCTGGAGGCCCAGGGCACCACCCTGGAGGAGGAGATGGCCGACATGCGCCGCTACTTCACGGCGCTCCTCTACCAGATGGTCCAGGTGGGCACGGTCCAGGTGCCGGGCACCAAGGGCTTCAAGGCCGACCGCTTCGTCTCCCCGGCGGAGATCGCCCGCTACTACCAGGAGCACCTGGACGAGTTCCGGCACGAGCGCCGGGTCCGGGCCCGGATGATCCAGGTCCGGGAGGGCCCCGACGGGGAGGACCCGGAGGCCTTCCTCCGCCGTCTCCGGGAGGAGGTCCTGGCCGGGCGCCTGGACTTCGCCGACGCCGCCCGGGAGCACTCGGTCTTCCGGCCCAGCACGGGAGGCTTCCTGGGCTGGGTGCCGGAGCACTCCTCCTACGCCGCCCCCATCCGGGAGTTCCTGGACGCCGCGGAGGGGCCGGGGACCAGCGACCCCTTCCCCGTCCAGAACGCCCTGGACGGCAGCCGCCTCTGGACCCTGGTCCAGGTGGAGGAGGTCCAGCCATCCGGGACCGCCCCCCTGGCCGACGTTCAGCTCGAGATCGCCGGCCGCCTCGCCCTGGAGCGGCGGATGGCCATCCTGGAGGCCACCATCCGGGACCTGCGCCGGCGCTGCTACGTCTGGGGCCCCGAGGTGGACGCCGCCATCGAGGCGGCCTTCCGGACCCCCACCCCCGAGGGCGGCTAGAATCCTCCGGACGCCCTGAACCGGCCCCCGCCCGGCCCCGTTGGCCCAGATACGGGTCCCGGCCCGACCCCTGCCACCGGCGGCCTGCCACCACCCCGAAGTCATGACCGACCAGCCCACCCAGCCCGTCTTCGAGCCCGAGTTCCACCGGTACTGGGAGCACGAGACCTCCTTCAACGACATCCTCGCCGAGTGGATCCACCGGGCCCCGTACCTGCTGGCCTCCATCGCCATCCACGCGGTGATCGGCTTCGTCATCGCCGGCCTGGGCTTCCTGCGGCCCAACCCCTCCGAGAACCCGGTCATCCACGCCGCCCCGCCCCCCCCGCCGCCCGAGATCGAGGAGCGGGAGGAGCCGCCGCCCGAGGAGATCGAGGAGGAGATCGAGGAGCCCGTGCTCCAGGAAGCCGAGCTCGAGGAGGCGGTGGAGCAGGAGACCCTGGAGGAGCTGGGCGACCCGGACTTCACCAGCGACGCGCCCTTCGACAACACGGCCTGGAACAACGCCGTGGGCCTGGGCGCAGGCGCCGGGGGCAAGTTCGGCAAGCGGGGCGGTCGCGGCGGCCGACGGGGTGGCACCCCCACCGAGAAGGCGGTCCAGGACGCCCTCAAGTGGCTGGCAGATCACCAGCAGCCAGACGACGGCTACTGGGACAGCGACGACTTCATGCTCTACGACCCGAACCCGGACGAGCCGCCCAGCGACGGTCCGGGCAACCCGGTGGTGGACGTGGGCCTGACCGGGCTCTCGTGCCTGGCCTTCATGGGCAATGGCCACACGATGACCAAGGGCCGTTTCAAGGACAACGTCAAGAAGGGCATCACCTGGCTGCGGAGCGTGCAGCTCGACAGCGGCCTGTTCGGCGACGAGGTCGGCAACCCGACTCTCTACAACCACTCCATCGCCACCATGGCCATGGGTGAGGCCTACATCTTCTCGGGCAAGTCGCCGCTCCTGAAGCGGCCCTTGACCAAGGCCGTCACCCTGATCCTCAACGCCCAGAACCCCTACAACGCCTGGCGCTACAGCCTGGACCCCTCCGGTGCCAACGACACCTCCATCACCGGCTGGATGGTCTTCGCCCTGGAGACGGCCAACGACGCGGGCATCCCGGTGGACTCCGGTGCCTTCGAGGGGGCGAAGAACTGGTTCGACACCATGACCGACCCGGGCACGGGCCGCACCGGCTACACCTTCGGGGATGGCGGCGGTCCCGGTGGTCCGCCCAGCCGCCTGCCGGGCTACATCGAGCGCTTCCCGCCGGACAAGTCCGAGGCCCTGACGGCCGTGGCGCTGCTCTCCCGGATCTTCATGACCGACACCGACAAGGTGAAGAACTGGCGGGAGCACCCCGACTACGAGATGCTCAAGAAGCAGGTGGACCTCTGCCTCAAGAAGCTCCCGAACTGGGATCCCGAGGGCGGCTCCTGCGACATGTACTACTGGTACTACGCCACCTTCGCCCTGTACCAGTGGGGTGGCAGCGCCTGGAACACTTGGAAGAAGTCCATCGAAAAGGCCCTGCTCCCGAGCCAGCGCCAGGATGGCAACTTCAAGGGCTCGTGGGATCCCGCCGGCCCGTGGGGCGAGGAGGGCGGCCGCGTCTACTCCACGGCCATCTGCGCCATCATCCTCGAGGTCTACTACCGATACTCCAGCATCCTGGGCGCCCGCTAGGGGCGCCCCGGCTCCGCACCTGCCTCAGGCCGCGGGCGGCTCCTGCTGCCCGCGGTCGCGCATTGCCGCGACGACCCGGGCCAGGCGCGACTTCCGCCGGGCGGCGGTGTTTCCGTGGATCTGGTGCCACTTGGCGTTCTTGTCGATGAGCTTCTGGGCCCGGACCAGGCTGGCCTCGGCCGCCTCGACGTCGCCGGCCTCGACGGCCTGCAGGGTCTTCTTGATCCAGGTCCGCATGGCGGACTTCCGGGCCCGGTTCCGCTGCCTGCGGACCAGGTTCTTGCGCAGCTCGCGCTTGGCCGAACGGGTGTTGGGCATGGGTTTCCTCTCGGGAAGACGGGATCTCCGTCCCGCTTCGGGCCGGGCATTCTAGCGCCGGTGGCCAGACCGGCAAGGGCGCGCCGCCGGAGCGACTATTCCTCTCCGGCCGGCGCGTCGCCCGGAGCGTCCTCCTCGTCGCCCTGGTCCTCGGGGGGCGCATCCTCGCCCCGGGCCGCCCGGAGCAGTGCCTCCCGGTCCACGGCCAGGTCGAAGCCGCTCTCCGCCTCGTCGTAGCGCTTGCTGCGCAGGGCCTGCTCGGCGGCCAGGTTCTTCCGGGCCCGGAGGGCCTCGGTGTCCCGGGGATTGGCGTCCAGGGCCTGCTGGTAGTACTCCAGGGCCTTGTCCACCTCGCCCTGGGCGGCCGCCAGGGCCCCGGCCCGCTTCGCCGCCTCCCCGTCGTGCTCGGCCAGGGCACCGAAGACGGCCAGGGCCGCCCCGGCGTAACCGGCCCGCTCCAGGGCGTCGCCCCAGGAGAAGCCCTTGTGCAGGTCCGCGGGGTTCTTCATGAAGGCCCGCCGGCGGGAGCGGGCCTCGCCCTCGGCGTTCCGGGCCATGCGGCTGAAGCGGGCCACCAGGCCGAAGGAGCCGGCGCCGAGGCGTCCCAGCCAGGAGCCTCCCTTGCCCAGGGCCAGGAGGGCCCGGCAGAGGAGGTCGGCGGCCCGGGCCTCGCCGGGGGCGAAGTCGAGGACCTGGTCGCAGAGCTCGGCGGCGAAGTCCACCTGCCCGCGATGCAGGGCCTCCTCGGCCCGGTCGAGATGCCGCTTCAGGTCCATGTTCCCGGCCCTCGTGGACCGGCAGGTATTCTAGGAGCCCGGGCCGCCATGGACATCCTCCTCTACCCCGATCCCCGGCTCCGCCGCCGGAACAAGCCCGTGACCGAGTTCGGCCCCGAGCTCGAGCGGCTGGCCCGGGAGATGTTCGCGGTCATGTACCGCACCCGGGGCGTCGGCCTGGCCGCGCCCCAGGTGGGCGTCAACCTGCGGTTCCTGGTGTACAACCACACCGGGGAGGCGGAGAGGCCGGAGGAGGAGCGCATCCTCTGCAACCCCCGGGTGACCTGGAGGAGCCGGGAGACGGAGATGGGCGAGGAGGGCTGCCTGTCCTTCCCCGAGATCTACGCCCCCGTCCGCCGGCCGGTGGCCGTCCGGGTCGAAGCCCGGGACGCCGCCGGCGAGGAGACCCGGCTGGAGCTCGAGGGCTTCGCCGCCCGGGTCTTTCTCCACGAGCTCGACCACCTCGACGGCATCCTCTTCATCGACCGGATGACCAAGAGCGACCGGGTCCGGCTGCGGGGCGCCCTGGCCGACCTGGAAGCCCGCTTCGCTGGCAGCCGTGCGGGTACTTGAGGGCCTCGAGGCCCTGCCCTGGGATGGCCGGGATCGGGGCTGTGCCGCCACCATCGGGGTCTTCGACGGGGTCCACCTCGGCCACCGGGAGGTCCTCCGCCGGGTCGTGGCGGAGGCCCGGCGCCAGGACGCGGTCCCGGCGGTGGTCACCTTCGCGAGCCACCCGAAGGCCGTCCTGGTCGGGCGCACACCTCCGGCCATCACCACCCTCGCCCACCGCCTGGTCCTCTTCCGCCGGGCCGGGATCGGCCTGACCCTGGTCCTGGAGTTCTCCCCGGGCCTCCGGGCCCGGAGCGCCCCGGACTTCCTCCGGGAGGTCCTGGTCCAGGGGCTCGGCCTGCGGACCCTGGTCCTCGGCTTCGACTCCAAGTTCGGCCGCAACCGGGAGGGGACCCTCTCCACCCTGGAGCCCATGGCCCGGGAGCTGGGGGTCGGCCTGGTCCGGGTGCCGGCCCTGCGCCTGGGCGGCCGGGCGGTGTCCAGCAGCGCCATCCGGGAGGCCGTGGGCCTGGGGGAGCTGGAGCGGGCCGCCGCCATGCTCGGCCGGCCGCCCAGTCTCCTGGGCACCGTGGTCCGGGGGGAGGGCCGGGGCCGCCGCCTCGGCTTCCCCACTGCCAACCTGGACCTCCACCACGAGCTGCGCCCGCCCGTGGGCGTCTACGCCGGACTGGTCCTCCGCCGGCCCGCAGCGGCCGAGGCCGGCGCCCCCCTCCTGCCGGCCGTCGTCAACGTCGGCCGCCGGCCCACCTTCGGGCCCGGCGAGCTCCTGGTGGAGGTCCACCTCCTGGACTGGTCCGGGGATCTCTACGGCGAGGTGCTGGAGGTCTTCTTCCTGGCCTGCCTCCGGGGGGAGGAGGCCTTCGCCGGCCCCGAGGAGCTGGCCCGGGCCATCGACGGAGACGTGGCCCGGGCCCGGAAGATCCTGACCGGGCGGGCGGAGGAGGGGCTGGCAGGCCTCGAGGGGACCGGCTATCCTCTGGCGCCGGGGGCGGATAGCTCAGCTGGTAGAGCAAGGGACTGAAAATCCCTGTGTCGCCGGTTCGACTCCGGCTCTGCCCACCACAGATCGGGAAGGGGACGGCCACCGCCAGGTGACCGCCCCCTTCTTCCCTGTCCGGCGGGCCCGCGGCGGCCTCAGTCGTCCTCCGGCGGCGAGACCACCATGGCCGAGAGGTCCGGGGCGATGGTGACCCCGGTGGTGGGCGAGCGGACGGGACCGGCGGGGGGCTTCTTCGCCTCCTCCTCCTCCTCCTTCCCGGCCCTCTTCTTCGCCTTTTCCTTCGCCTTCGCCTTCTCCTTCGCCTTCGGGGCAGGGGCCTTCCGCTTCCTGGCCGCAGCCGGCGGCTTCTCCGCCACCGGCTCCGGCGGGGCCGGCTCCGGTTCCTCCCGGCGAGCCGCGGCCGCCCTGGCAGCCCCTTCCGGCGCCGCCTCGGGCTGGCCATCCT
>CAYMFV010000191.1:0-6007 GCA_964389745.1 uncultured Planctomycetales bacterium
CCCACCCCGCCCCCCTCCCGATCCCCGGGCGCCCGCTGCGCGGCGCCGCCGGACCCCGGGACCCGGGAGGGGGCCGGCCATGGCCTCGGCGATGGCCTCGGGGGCGTCGCCCTGGAAGAACACCGCCCCCCCCCGGAGCATCTCCCGCAGGGCCGGGATGTCGGCGGCCACCACCGGCAGGCCGCCGTACTGGACCTCCAGGGGCGGCAGGCCGAGCCCCTCCTCGATGCTCGCCTGGACCAGCAGGTGGCACTCCTGGACCAGCGCCCGGATGGCCTCGGCCGGCTGGTGGCCGTGCAGGCGCACGTGCTCCAGCCCTTCGAGCTGTTCCCAGTCCGGGCCCCAGCCCCGGCGGCCGACCACCTCGAGGACGGCCGGGCGCCGCAGGAGCTCCCCGAGCCGGGCCACCGCAGCGGCAGCCAGGGGCAGGCGCTTGCGCGGCTCCACCGTGCCCACCGCCAGGATGCGCAGGGGCTCCTGCCCCTCCCCGGGAGGCCCGGGCGCCGCACCCGCCAGCCCGAAGACGTCCCGGACCTCGGGCCGGGCCACCAGCATCGGACCCTGGCGGTAGCGCCGGATGCTGTTCGCCGTGTGCTGGGAGATGGTGATGGCCAGGGCCGCCCGGGGCAGGATCCAGCGGAAGTTGGAGCGGTGGTAGAAACGCGAGCCGAAGCTCAAGGTGGCCCCGTGCTCGAGCCACACGGTGTCGTAGGTGACGATGGCGATGCGCCGGCGCAGGGGCAGCAGCAGTGGCGGGGGGGGGTAGCCGGGGAGGATCAGCCACTCGGGCCGGCGCAGCCAGGCGACCAGGGGCAGGAGGAGGAGGTTGGCCAGGGGCGCGGGCAGGCTGCCGCGCCGGAGGACGCGCACCTCCGGGGCGCCGGGCATCTGGCGGATGGCGTCGACCAGCCACAGGGTGTAGCGCTCCATGCCCGTGACGGGCCGGTCCAGGTGGATGCCGTCCACCAGCCATTCCCGTTTTCTACTCATAGCGCGAAGCCATCGGTCCGGTACCAGTCCTCGAGGGCCGTCTCCAGGGTGGTGGGAAAGCGGAAGCCGCTCTCCTCGAGGGCCCGGGGCACCAACCAGCTGCTGTGGAGGAGCTTGCCAACCAGGCGGGGGTGCAGGGCCGAGCGGCCGGCGGTCAGGGCCGTCGCCACCACGCAGGTGCCGAGGATGGCCCAGGAGGGGACCAGCAACCGCGGTGCCTTCCAGCCGGCCGTGCTGCAGATCCCCTCCACCACCCGCTCCAGGGTGACGACGTCGGGGTAGGCGAAGTTGTAGAGGAAGAAGGGGCGCTCCAGGGACAAGGCGTGATCCACGGAGGCCACCAGGTCCTTGACGTAGCCGCAGGACTTCACCGTGTCCCGGCGGCCGGGGTAGACGAAGCGCCGCCGGCGCAGGGCCCGGATGAGACGACGGTAGTTGGCCTGCTCGCCAGGGCCGAAGATGACCGCCGGCCGGGTGACGACCGCCCGCCGCCCGGGCGCCGCCGCCTGCCACTCCCGGACCATCTCCTCGGCCTTCAGCTTCGCCGCCCCGTAGGGGTCCTGGGGATCCGGCGGCACCGTCTCGTCGCAGGGCTCCTCCCGGAGGTCGTAGACCCGCATGGTGCTGGTGAAGACCATGGTGTCGGTGCCGGCCTCGGTCATGGCCCGGCAGACCTGCCGGGTCGTCTCGGCGTTGGCCCGGTCGTACTCCGGAAGCGGGAACCCCGGGTACTTCGGCAGCCCGGCGAGGTGGTACACGACCCGGGCTCCCTGGAGGAGGCTGGCGGCGAGGGGCTCTGCCAGCTCCACCTGCTGGAACTCGGCCCCCGGGGGCAGGCTCCAGGCCGGCGGCCGGCGGTCCAGGATGCGCACCCTGGCGCCCCGGCCGGCCAGGGTGGCGACGAAGTGGCGGCCGATGAAGCCGGAACCGCCGGTGACGACGACCAGGTCCGCGTCGGCGCTCATGCCGTCTCCTTCCAGATGTGGCGGTGCAGGAGCTGCCGGAGGCGCTCGCCGGTGCCGGTGCGCAGGGGCTCCAGGACCGTCCGGGCGTAGTCCAGGGCCCGGGCGGCCTGCTCCCGGCGCTCCTCCTCCGAGCGCTCGAACCAGGCGCGGATCCGCTCGGGGAACTCGGGGATGTCGGCGGCCTGCAAGGGGCCGCCCAGGACCCGGTCGGGCTCGGGGACGCCGGCGGCGGCCTGGGGCGTGGTGAGGACCGGCACGCCGGCGGCCAGGGACTCCATCACCTTGCCCTGGGCGCCGACGGCCACGGCCAGGGGCTGGACCGAGAGGCCGCCCCGGCGCAGGGTGCCCTGGAGGTCCTCGACCCGGCCCAGGAAGTGCAGCCTGGGGAGCAGCCGCCGCAGCTCCGGTGGCGCCGGGCCGATGACCAGGAGCTCCCAGCCGGCGCCCAGGGCCGGCAGCACCTGGTCCTGGAGCACCCGCAGGGCCTCCCGGTTCGGGGCGTAGGAGAGCTTGCCATGGAAGACCAGGGTCCGCGAGGGGGGGGGCGGCTCGGCGGCGGCGGGGAACCAGGGCACGTGGTGGAAGACGCCCACCGGAGTCGGTGCCCCCAGGGCCTCCACGTTCTGCCGCTCCCGCTCGGCGGTGACGACCACCAGCGCCGCCTGGGCACAGATCTCCCGCTCGAGGGCGGGGAGGACCCGGGCATCCCGGCGGTAGAGCCAGCGGCGCAGGCCCGTCTCGAGCCCGGCCATGGCCCGGCTCTTGGCGGCGGCGGAGTCCATCAGGTCCAGGAACAGCGGCGTCCCCTGGAGCCACTCCCGGCGGATGAAGAGGCGCTCGGCCATCACCAGGTCGAAGGAGCCCGGGCCCAGGCGGCGCAGGATCCGGGGCAGACCGCCGTGGTCGTAGAAGGAGTACATGGTGGAACCGCCCCGGAGCACCGTGCCCGCCACCCGGAACAGGCGGCGCAGGCCGGAGGCATTCGGCACCCGGTGGACGGCCGCCAGGCCGTCGGGGAGCTCAAGGGGGCCACCGTCGTCCAGGTAGAGGAGGTGGACCTCACCGCAGGCCAGGGCCGCGCCCAGGAGCTGGAGGGAGCGGGCGCGGATCGTGCTCGGCGTGTAGGGGAGGATGGAGAGGATGCGCCGGCGGCGCCGGGACGGCACCGGGGCGGTGGCCGCACCGCCGTCCTCGGCAGCGGGGGGGGGACCGCCAGGGACGGACGGGCCGGAAGGAAGGCCCGGCGGGGACGTGGACATGGGCGACGGGTCGGGGGAACGATGCCTCGGCGCCGGCGCAGCGTAGCAGCCGCCGGGTGCCCGGTGGCAGGCCGTCAGGGCTTCCCGACCAGGCCCAGGTCCCGCTCCAGGGCCCGGAGGACGCTGGCCGGCCGGGCCCGGTTGGCGTTCACGCAGGGCACCCCTGCCTGGCGGCAGGCCCTGGAGACGGCCCGCCAGGTGTCGTGGCCGACGAAGCCCGTGGCGACCAGGACCAGGTCCACGGAGCGCCGGCGGATGCGGAGGATGACTCCCTGGATGCGCCGCCAGTCGCAGACGGCCACCTCCAGCTCGGCCTGGAGGAGACGCTGCAGGGTGCTCCGCAGGTGGGAGTCCTGGCGGTTGCCGATGAGGAGCAGGCGCCGGCCCCTGGTGCTCTCGAGAACGGTGGCCGGCGCCCGCAGCTCCCGGCTCGCCGGCGCCGGCAGGTGGACCACCGCCTCCGCCCCGTCTTCCAGCTCGCCGGGAGGAGAGCCTGCCGGTGGTGGCTGCGGCCTGGCGCTCCCCGCCCGCTGGAGGCGTGCCTGGAGGTCGGCCAGGCGCTGGCGCAGCCGGTGGTCGGAAGCCTCGGCCAGGTCGGCGGCATCGAGAGAGAGGACCGTGTCCCCATGGAGGCGGAGCAGCTCCGCGATCTCGGGGTTCCGGAGCATGTGGCGGGCGCAGGCCCGGGAGAGCCACGTTGCCACGGCCTGCCGTCCGGCTCCGGGGCGGGGTGGGCGGTGGCGCAGCTCCCGGCGGAGGGCCTTCCAGGCCCAGGGCTCCCGGAGGCGCAGCCCCGGACGCAGGAAACGCTCCATGCCAGGAAAGGCGCCGCGCATCCGGCTGGCCAGGAAGCGGAGCCGGGCCATGAGGATGCCCCAGCGCCAGGCGGGCTGCCCCTCGAGGCAGGGGCGGACCCAGCGCAGCAGGACGGCCGCCCGTTCGAGCTCGGGGCCGCAGTCCTGGAGGAGACGCGGGTCGTGGCCCGGCCATTCACCGGTCTGGATCGGGCCCATGCGCTGCTCGAGGATCGCCTGCACCTCCCGGAGCAGGGCCTCGGCACGCGCCGGCGGCGGATCCAGCCACGGGTGGTCCGCCCAGCCGTCCTCGTCCAGGTCCTGCCGGGCCCACTCCCGGGCCAGGGCCTCGTCGGCGATCTCGGCGACCTGGGTCCAGGAGTCCGGCTGCACGGGCAGGTGCAGGCCCATGTCCCGGAGGACCGTGATCGGCTTGCAGGTCCACTTGAGGGCATGCACCTTGCCCGCCCAGAGGTCCTTCAGGATCCGCTCCAGGGCGTGCACCAGGGCGCGCCCGCGCCGGAAGGCGGCCTGGGTGTTGCCCAGGCACTCCTCGGCAGCGCGGACCCGGGCGATCTCCCGGAGGACGTAGAGACGGATGCGTGGGGGTGCCACCTGGGCCAGGGCCGGCCGCTGCTCCTGGACGAGGCGAAGCCGGTCGTCCAGCTCCTGGAGGATAAGGGTGGCGTCCGGTGCAGCCGGTTCCGGCTGGAGGGCCAGGTCGTCGTGCATGCAGGTGGTCTCTCGATGGAAAGCGAAGTGGGGGTATTCTAGGCCACCGACCGGCCGGGTGGAGATGCATAACGCGGGGCGACGAATCGCACGCCACAAGGGTCTCCTTCGCCTACAGCTCCTTCACCCGGGTGAACTCGGCGGTGAAGGCCGTGGACAGCGGCATGGTCGAGGCGAGGCGCTCGCTCGTCATGTGCAAGGTGTCCTGGTCCTCGTGGACGATGATCGTCCGGGTCACGTAGGGCAGGCCGAAGAGGACGCCGGAACCGGTGAGCACCGTCCGGGTGCCCTGGAGCCAGCCCTTCTCCACGGTCCAGCCACCGAAGTTGTCCACCGAGACGAAGAGGAGGCAGTTCTCGCTGCTGCTCCAGCCGGCGTAGACCTGGCCATGGAAGTCCCTCGGGGCACCCGGCATGGGGTCGCCGTGGATCTCGCTCCAGTGGACCAGGCCGCCCAGGATGGCCCGGATCTCCTCCCGGCCGGAGATCTCCATCATCGGCATGCCGGGCATAGGCTCCACCCGCCCTTCGAAATGCCAGGTGCCGAGCTCGTCGGTCAGGGCGGCCATGACGTCGGGCGCGGGCGCGAGGACCAGGCCGGCCGACGCCGGGATCTCCCGGCAGCCATCGCCGCCACGCTGCATCGTCCCCTCGAGGAACTTCCGGAAGGGGCCGCCGTTCTCGGAACGCCAGGCCGTGGTGGTGGAGCTGTCCCCGTTGATGACAGTGGTCCACTGCTCGGTATAGACGGTCTCGTCCTCGACACCGCTGGCCATGTTCACCATCGCGCCCTCGGGGGTGAAGTACATGTCACCGGTGCGCGCGCCTTCCATGTTGCTGAAGGTGGCGTAGACGTACTGCTTCCGGGCGGCATCCCAGGAGTACAGGGTCCGGAACACGAAGGGAGCACCCATACCGGTCTCCACCACCATGTCCTCCTGGACGAAGTAACCGCCCAGGATGCGCTCCACCGTCGAGCGGGAGCTCCACTCGGCCTCGACGCCGGGCATCGGGGCAAAGGTGCCGCTGCCCACCCAGTTGCCGAGGAAGGGCTCGAAGCGGTCCATCTGGGCCGGCGGGCCGGGCATCTGGGCGGCGCCGGAAGGGGCCAGGGCCAGCGCGGCGGCCGTGGTGGCGAGGAGCAGGAAGGAAGGTACGGGTCGCATGATGGGTTTCCCACAGGGCGGGAATGCAGGTTGGCGGGTCTCGGGCATCCTAGCCGTGCGGACTCGGGGCCGCTGGCCGCACCGGGCCGGGGGACGCGGCCC
>CAYMFV010000192.1:0-5965 GCA_964389745.1 uncultured Planctomycetales bacterium
CGCGCCGTCCCCCCCCCCCGCGGCGCCGGACCCGGACGGTGGGCACGCCGGGGGTCAGGAGCCAGGCCCGGGCCCAGGAGTCCAGGTCGCGGCCGGAGGCCCGCTCCAGGGCGTCCAGGAGATCCCGCCAGGTGGCGTTGCCCCAGGCGTGCTCCCGGAGCCAGAGGGCGACGCCGGCGAAGAAGGCCTCGTCGCCGAGGCGGGCGGCCAGCTCCCGGAGGACCGCCGGCGCCTTGTCGTAGACGATGGGCCCGTAGTTGGACTTGGCGTCGGCCAGGTTCGGCAGCTCCTGCCAGACCGGCACCGTCCCGGGGGTGACGTCCACCCGCAGGGCCGGGGGCTTCACTTGCTGGTGGAAGCGCAGCCAGGGCCGGTCCTCGGGGTGGATCTCCGCCAGGAGGTGGTAGGCCAGGAAGGTGGCGAAGCCCTCCTTGAGCCACAGGTCGTCGAACCAGCGCATGGTGACGAGGTCCCCGAACCACTGATGGACCACCTCGTGGAGGATCAGGGTGCGCCGCCGGAAGCGCTCGCCGGCGCTGGGCGCGTGGTCGAAGACCAGGGCCGACTCCCGGTAGAAGATGGCCCCGGCGTGCTCCATGCCGCCGTAGGGAAAGCCCGGGAGGAGGACCAGGTCGAGCTTGTGGAAGGGGTAGGGGGTGGCGAAGCGCTGGCCCAGGCGGGCCAGGGCCTGGCGGTGCAGGACGAAGAGGGCCTCGGCCTCGAGCTCCGGGACCTTCTCCCGGCGCAGGAGGATCCGCAGGGGGGGGGCAGCGTCCGTGGGGTCCGCGACCACGGCGAACGGGCCGGCGGCGAAGGCGAAAAGGTAGGTGGGGAGCGGCGGCGTCTCCCGGAACCGCCAGCGCCGGCGGCTCCCGGCCAGCTCCTCGACGGCCACCTGGGGCGCGTTGGCCACCGCTTCCCAGCCGCCGGGGAGCTCCAGCTCCAGGGTGAAGCGGGCCTTGAGGTCGGGCTGGTCGAAGCAGGGGAAGAGGCGGTGGGCCTCGGCGGGCACGAGCAGGGTGTAGAGCCAGTCCTCGCCCGTGGCCTCGTCGTGGTAGACGGTGAGCGGCGTCCCGGTGCTGGCCACCGGCGAGCGGAAGCGGGTCCGGAGGCGGTTTGTGCCCGGCCGGAGGAGGGCCGGCGGCAGGACCAGGTGGTCGGCCCGGCGCAGGGGCCCGGGCTCGGCGGCGACGCCGTTGACGGAGAGCGCCTCCAGGGCCGTGCCGCCGAAGTCCAGGACCAGGGGCGTCGTGGCGTCGGCCAGGGTGAAGGCGAGCTCGACCCGGCCGGCCACCTCCGCGAGACCGGCGTCCAGGGTGAAGGCCAGCCGGTAGCGCAGCTCCCCCACCCGGCCCATCCTCTCCCGGGCCAGGGCCTCGGTGAGCCCCGGCGCCGGGTCCGGGGGGACATCCTGGGGCGCGTCGGGACGGCTCACGGTGCAGGCGACGAGGAGGAGCAGGGCGGCGGCACGGGCCACGGCGTGAGTCTAGGTGCCGCCGCCGCCCGCCCTTCCTAGCAGGCTGCTAGGCCCGCTGGATCCGTTGCCCGCAGTGGGGACAGAAGACGTCGGTCGGACGGGTCTCCGCAGCGCAGGAGGGGCAGCGAGGGAAGGTGCCGCCCGCCTTCGCCGCCGCGACCCGGGACATGGCCTCCATGGCTCCCTTCTGCACCTCGGTCTGGTTGCCCATGGTCTCCGCCATGAGCTGCAGCAGGCGCTCCTGCATCTCCTGCAGGGCCCCAGCCTTGTCGGCCTCGGCGGCGGCCTTGAAGCTCTCGCCCATGGCCGCGGCCGCGTCGGGGGAGAAGCGGGCGGCCAGGGCGAGCATCTGCTCCGAGTCCATGCCCCGGACGGCCTCGACCCACTCCTTCTCCCGCTCGCCACGGGCCCGGAGCAGCTCCGCCGCCATCCGGGTCTTGGCCTCCAGGGAGGCGATCTCCCCGGCCCGCTCCGCCTCCTGGCGGCGGCGTTCCAGCTCGATCTCCGCCTCCTCGTCGGCCACCCGGGTCTGCCGGCGGATCTCCGCCAGCTCGGCTTCCAGGCGCGCCTGGAGGACGTCGTGGACCTTGCGCCACCCGAGCGCTTCGTCCGCCTCCTGGCGCTGGATCTCGGCCTCGAGACTCCGCACCTCGGCCCCGGAGAGGAGCCCCGACTTCTTGAGCTCGGCCCAGGCCTCGTCCTCCAGCCGCCCCCGCTTGCGCAGGGCTCCCAGGTGGCGTTCCAGGCTCTGGACGCGTTCCTCGGCCGCCGCCGCCTGGCTCCGATCCGCGAGGGCCTCCTGCACCCCCTCGCCGCTCACCCGGAGGTCCCGGAGGCGCTCCAGGCGCAATCCCCGGGCGCCGAGGGTGCGCGCCAGGTCCTGGCGCAGGGCCGTCTCCAGGGCCTGGCGTCCGGCGCCATCGGGCGCCAGGACCTCGTCCAGCTTCCGGCCGGCCAGGACCCCGGCGACCGTCCCCCGGAGGTCGGGCAGGAGCATGCCCGCCAGGTCGTGGACGCCCAGGCTCTCCCGGCCCCGGAGGCAGTTGGTGAGGAAGCTGGCCGGGTCGGCGATGGCGACGCCAACCTGGACCACCGCCGTGACCTGGAACGGGTCGGCGGTGTGGGCCGGGATGCGCCAGGCCATGGGCAGCTCGCCCGCGGCCAGTCCCACCACCTCGAAGCGGTGGACGTAATCCTCGCCGGCGTACACCGAGAGCGGGTCCCTGGCCGCGCTGGTCCAGCCCGGCTCCAGGACCTCCCGGATGGCGCCGTCCACGAGGACGACCGCCCGGGTGCCGTGGTCCACGACCACGCCCCCATCCAGGGCGCCCCGGAGGTCGCCGACGGGGATGCGCCGGGCTACTTCGCCACCCCGGTGGGCCCAGCGGAGGAGGGCGTAGCGGGCCTCCACCTCCTCCTGGGCGACCCCGCAGTGGGGGCACCGGCGGCAATCGGTCTCGATGACCCGGTGGCAGTGGGGGCAGATCCGCCGCATGTCTCCAGCGGGCTCGCCGCACTCGCAGAAGTGGGCGTTCTTCGCCAGCCGGCGGCGGCACTTCGGGCAACGGGTGAGAAACAGTCCCATGGTGCTTTCCTCGCGACGCTTCAGGCGCGACCGGCCCGGATCAGGGCCGCCCGCTCGCCGAGCCGGCGGCGCAGGCGGGCTGCCAGGGCCTGGGCCTCCTGGACCATGACCTCGGGCACCTCGGCCCGGCTCTCGGCCAGCCGGGCCATGCTGGAGACGGCCAGGTCCACCTCCTCGATCATGCCCAGGACCGCCCGGTCGTGGGCCTCCAGGCTGCGCAGCCCGGCCAGGGACTCGTCCCTGGCCGCCTTGCGCTCGACGGGGCCGTGGAAGGAACCCGTGGGCGCCCCCTCCAGGTCCCGGGCCAGCTCCTCCAGGTCCGGGACGAGGCGTTCCATGGCGTCCCGGGTCTCGGGAGTCGCCTTGGCGCCGGAGTTGTGGATCATGGCCAGGAGGGAGCGGACGCGACGCGCTCCCTCGGCGACCAGGTTGCGGTCCCGTTCCCGGGCCTCCCGCCGGGCCAGGGCGGTGCCGCCGAGCTGGGTCGCCTGGATCCGGATGCGCCGGATGCGGAGCTGGGTCGCCAGCAGGAGGGCGCCAACGATGATCCCGAAGGCCAGGAGCCCGTACTTCTGGACGGCCACCCGCCGCTCCCGTTCCTGGCGCACCGCCTCCTCGTAGGCGAAGCGCTCCTCGTCCCGGCGCAGGGCCTCCCGGGCCCGGGCGTCCTCGAGGCGGGCCAGGTGCTCCCGGACGGCCATCCGGTCGGCGGCGAGCATGGGCACCTGCCGGTCCACCAGGTCCACCAGGATCTCGTCGGGGATCTCGGAGACAGGCCGGGTCGGGTCCAGGACCACGCGCTGTGCGGCTCCGGACCAGAGGTAGACGCCCTGCTCCAGGTCCAGCAACGCCGCCTCCGCCGTCACCATCCGGCCGGCTGCGGCGGGTGCCGTGCGGACCCTGGCGACCAGGAGACCCCGGGAGTCCTGGAAGAGGCCCTCCTCCTTGATGTACTCGAAGAGGTCCTTCTCCCCCTCCAACAGGAAGAAGCGCTCCTGGATGTCGCCCAGCTCCGGAGGCTCGGGAGCGAAGGAAACCGAGAAGGTCGCCGACATGGCGGCCTGGAGGCTGCCACGGAGGTCCCCCCTGGCATCGCCCTGCACCGCCGGCACCACCAGGGGGCTCAGGTGGTCGATGCTGTTCCGGGCCCGGGGGCACTGCCCGAGGCTCTGGACCAGCTCGGCGGCGAGCTCCCCGGCGGCGCGCTGCAAGTAGGGGCCATCGCCCTGGAGCTCCAGGCTGCAGGAAAGGAGAAGCATGGGAACGAGAAGCATGGTCGGTACTCAATCTCGCGTGGGATCGACGATCCGGGCAAGGACCCGGTCCCCCGCCGTGCGCAGTACGCGCACCCGGCGGCCGGCATCCAGGGTGATGGACTGGAGGACCTGGGCGACCTCGCTGCCCGCCCGGCGGTCCACGAGGATGGTGAAAGAGGCCACGGGCGGCCGCCACACCACGGAGGCCGGGTCCACCTCGACGTCCTGGCGGGCGCGCAGGCCCTGGACGACGTCGTCCAGGAGGTGGCGGCGCTCCGCCCCTGCCTGCAGGATCACGGTCAGGCGCTCCTGGCTCGGCCGGCCGCGCAGGATGTGGCCGGCGATGTCGTCCGCCAGCCGTGCGCGTGCCTCGGGGGGGGGGAAGCCGCGGAGGACCTCGTCGGCACTGCTCCCGAGGATCCTCTCGGGACCGACGGTCTGCTCCAGGAGCAGGCGCCGGGTGGCGTCCAGGGAGGAACGGGCGGTCACGGTGGCGACCAGGGAGCACTCCCAGGCATGCCGCCGGAGCCGGGCTGGCAGGTCCCGGGCGACGGCCTCCAGGCGGACGACGGCGTCGGCCCGGCGGGCGGCCGCGGCCGGCAGCACCTCGAAGCCCTGGGCGACGAGGCGGCCGCGCACGGTGCTCGCCACGGCCGGATCGAGTTCGCCGGCGGTGGTCAGGACGACGCGCAGGGCGCGACCGGCGAGACCCCGGAAACGATCCCGTTCCATGCGCACCCGGAGGCGCACCCGGGCCAGGTTCTGGTCGGGGTCCCAGTTCTCCTGCAGGGGTTCGGCCTGGAGGAGGTCGGCCGCGTCCCCGAGGTTGGCAACCACGCTCTCCTCCAGCAGTCCAGGCAGCTCGCCGAGGCCGAGCTCCCCCCCCCAGGCGGCGGCCGCCTGGCGGAGGGCGTCTTCGTAGGCGGCCTCCAGGCCCTGCTCCCGGTCCAGGCCGAGGCCCGTTCCGAGGAACACGCCCTCCAGGAGGTCGTCCATGGCGGCGGCGGGAGGCTCGGGAGCCTGGACAGGCTCCTGGGGGACGGGCGGAGCGGCCGGCCGCGGGGGCGCGGTGGCCCAGACCCGGCGCAGGGCCTCCACCGCGTGCAGGAGGTCCCGGCCGCTGGCGGGCTCCTCGATCCGGAAGTCCCGGCCAGGTCCGGCCGCCAGGGCCCCCACCGCCACGGCGGCCTGGACGTCGGGGAAGAGGGGATGCCGCGGACTCAGGTCGGCAAAGGGCGTCGGT
Source organism: uncultured Planctomycetales bacterium (assembly GCA_964389745.1). Classification (GTDB taxonomy): domain Bacteria; phylum Planctomycetota; class UBA1135; order UBA1135; family UBA1135; genus CAYMFV01. Next base: position 5,562 of record CAYMFV010000192.1, read on the forward strand.
CCCGCGGCGCCCGCAGCGGTGTCCGGGCGCCCGACGGTCGCGTCCAGGAGGCGGGCGACCAGGGCGGCGAGGCGGCCCCGGGTCAGGGCGGCGTCGCAGCCGAGACGGTCCTCCCGGGGCAGCAGGACCCCGGCCTCGACGCAGGCCCGTAGGGCGCCGGCGGCGACGGGGTCGGCGGGCAGGTCCTGGAGGGCCGCGGCTGCCCGCCCGTGCTCCCGGGCCCGATCCCAGTCCTGGCGAAGGACCTGGAGGCGCCGGGTCAGCCCGAGCTCCTCCTCCAGGACTCGGGCGACGGTGGCCAGGGTCGGAGCCGCCTCCCGGGCCCAGGGCGGCAGGAGGCGTTCCTCGATGCGGGCCAGGGCCGCCTCGACCTCGGCGTCCGTCCCAACCCGGGGGTCGAGGAG
>CAYMFV010000193.1:0-5945 GCA_964389745.1 uncultured Planctomycetales bacterium
CGGGGGCCCGCCCTGGGCCCTGGCCCCGGCCCGGCCGGCCTCCGGCCTGGCCCTGGCCCTGGCCGGGGGCTGGCCGGCCGGCCGGCTCCCCCCCCCAGCCCCCCCCCCCCAGCCCCATCGCCACCCGGACGTCCCCGATCCCGGCCGCCGCCGGGGCCCGCGGCTCCTCCGGGAGGCCCTGGACTGGCTCGACCACAACGCCGCCTGGCTCGCCGTCGCCGCCCTGCTCCTCCTTGGCCGCGAGCACCTCGCCGGGCTTCTGGACGGCCCCCCCCCTCTGGGCGACCTGCCGCCGCTCCTGGTGGTCGCGGTCCTGGCTGTGGCGGCGACGGTAGTCCGCCTGCACCCCCTGGCCGCCGGCGCCCTGGTCCTGGTCGCCGGGGAGCTCGGGGCGCCCCCGGCGGCGGCCCTGACCCTGTTCCTCCTCGGCCCGACCGGCGGTCGCAGCGCCGGCGCCACCCTGCGGCGCCTCCACGGGCGGCCGGATGCCCGCCGGCGCCTGGTCCTGCGCCTGGGCGTCGCCCTCGGCGCCGCCCTGGCCTGGCAGCTCGGCACCACGCCAGCCGCGTCTGCCCCCCCCCTGTCGGCCGCCCTGGCACTGCCCCTCTGGGCGACCGTCCTCCTCGCCCTGCCGCTGCTCGTCTCCTGGCTGCGCAGCGGACCCCGGGGCTGGCTTGCCCAGGTGCTGCCCGGCGAGGAGCACGCCCACGCCCATCACCCGGGGCGTCCCCACGAGCACGCCGGGCACGAGCAGGTGTTCCTGGAGGCGATGCCGCCCGAGTAGCATGGCGGGTGCGATGAGCGAACCCCGCACCCGCGCCGGCGCCATGGCCGAGATCCTGCCCGGCATCCTCCACTGGACCCTGCACGACGACCGCCTGGACTTCCGGAGCGACGCCTGGGCCCTGCGCACCCCCGAGGGCCACGTCCTGGTGGACCCGCTGCCCCTGGAGGAGGAACTCCTGGATCGCCTGGCGCCGGTCCAGGCCATCTGCCTCACCGGCGGCTTCCACCAGCGCTCGGCCTGGCGCTACCAGGAGCGCTTCGGTGCCCCGGTGTGGTGTCCCGCGGACGCCACCGACCTGGAAGGCGAGCCGGACCACGCCTACCGGGATGGCGAGGCCCTCCCCGGCGGCCTCCAGGCCCGGCACGCCCCCGGGCCCTCCCGGCAGCACTACGTGCTCCACCTCTCCCGGCCCGACGGCGTGGTCGTCTTCGGCGCCGACCTGCTCTGCGAGGCTCCCGACGGCGCCCTGGTCTTCGCCCCTGCCCGGTACATGGAGGACCCGGAGGCGACCCGGGCCACGGTCCGGAGCCTCCTGGAGCTGGACCCGGCCGCCTGGCTCCCCGCCCACGGCGGCCCGGTGCCGGCGCCGGTCCGGGCGGCCCTGGAGCGGGCCCTGGCCGAGAACCGAGAGCTCGGCGCCTGACCCGCCCCCCCCCTTGACAACCGGGCCTTCATATCAGTCCAGGGCCGCCAGGAGCCGGGGCAGGCTCCGCTCGTAGCGGTGGTCCATGCCGAAGTGGCCGCCCGGGAAGAACTCGGCCTCGTGGGGCACCTCGAGGGCGCGGAGGCGCTGGAGCAGGCGCCGCAGCCCCCACTGGAGGGCGAACTCGTCGCCCTCGCCGGCGTCCAGCCAGAGGACCCGGAGGCGGCGCAGGGCCGCAGCGTGCTCGGGCCGCTCCACCAGGCGCAGGGGGTCGTGCTCGAGCCAGCGCTCCCAGACCGCCGGCCGCAGTTCGCCGGTCTCGGGATCCACGGGCAGGGCGCAGCCCAGGGGCGCCTCGGGGTCCGGTGAGTAGCAGGAAGCCATGGCGATGACGTCGATGCCGTGGTGCTCCTCGTTGCCGATGGACTCCAGCCCGGGCAGGGCGGCGACGAAGGCGGCGGGACCGCCGTGCCGGCGCCAGCAGGTCAGAGCGTCGGGAAAGTCCCGGAGGTAGCCGAAGTCGAAGCCCATGTCGCCGGCGTGGCAGGCCACGCCCTCGACCCAGCCCGGGTTGCGCATCGCCAGGGTGAGGGCGCCGTAGCCGCCGCTGGACTTGCCGGCCACCAGGCGCCGGCCGGGGCCGCCGCAGGCGTAGGCCGCCTCCACGGCGGGAACCAGCTCGTCCCGGAGGAAGCGCTCGTAGGGCCCGGTGCCCGGGGAGTCCATGTACTGGCTGCCGCCGTAGCGGGTCTCGCAGGAAGGCCACAGGTACACCGCCGGCGGCAGCCGCCCTTCGGCCGTGAGCCGGGCCAGGCGCTCGGGCAGGTTCTCCTGCCACATGGACTCGTTCAGGACCCGCCGTCCGAAACCGGTGAAGCCGACCAGGATCAGCACCAGGGGCAGCTCGCGACTCGGCCGGCCGGTCACCAGCACCGGGTGCTCCCGGACCGCCGGGTCGCCCAGGGGATTGCCCCGGAGGAGCTCGCTCTCATGGTGGAAGAGGGCCAGGTGGGCGCCCCCGGCCAGCTCTCGGTAGTAGACGGTGGCCATGCTCCTAGGATAGGAGCGGTCGCCGGCTGCAAGGCCGCGCCGGAACCTCCCAAGGACGTGACGCCATGCCCAAGATCCCGCCCCCGCCGCCCCAGGACCCGTGGCTGGCCTCGGTGCACCCGCGCCGGGCCCACGAGATCGACTTCCGCGTCTACGGCGACGACCTCCAGTTCGTCGAGGTGGACCTGGACCCCGGGGAGGCGGCCGTGGCCGAGGCCGGTGCCATGCTCTACATGACCGCCGGCGTGCGCATGCAGACCGTCTTCGGCGACGGCAGCGAGCCCGGCGGCGGCGGGATCTTCGGCAAGCTGGTGGGGGCCGGCAAGCGCCTCCTCACCGGCGAGTCCCTGTTCATGACGGTCTTCACAGCCGGCGGCCAGGAAGTCGAGACGGTGGCCTTCGCCGCACCTTTTCCGGGGAAGATCATCCCCACCGACCTCCGGGAGCTGGGCGGCGAGATCCTCTGCCAGAAGGACGCCTTCCTCTGCGGCGCCAAGGGCATCAGCATCGGCATCGCCTTCTCCAAGCGCTTCGGCACCGGTCTCTTCGGGGGCGAGGGCTTCATCCTGCAGCGCCTCCAGGGCGACGGCCTGGTCTTCCTCCACGCCGGCGGCACCATCGTCCGGCGGACCCTGGCGACCGGCGAGGTGCTGCGGGTGGATACCGGCTGCCTGGTGGCCTTCCAGCCCACGGTCGACTACGACATCGAGTTCGTGGGCGGGGTCCGCAACACGCTCTTCGGCGGCGAGGGGCTGTTCTTCGCCACCCTGAAGGGGCCTGGCGACATCTGGCTCCAGTCCCTGCCTCTCTCGCGGCTCGCCGGCCGCATCGCCGCCGCCACCTTCCGGCGCAAGGGCGAGGGCTCGATCCTGGGCGGCCTCGGCAACCTCCTGGACGGCAGCGAGTAGCGCTGCGCCGGGGCTTCAGTCCGCCCCCCCCTCCCGCTGCACGTAGAGGGTCCGGGTCGGGTAGGCGAAGTCGATGCCCTCCGCCTGGAAGCGCCGGACCAGGGCCAGGTTGATGGCCTGCTGGGCGTCCATGAAGGCGTTGTAGTCGGGCACGAGCATGTAGTAGACGACCTCGAAGTCCAGGCTCGAGTCCCCGAAGGCCTTGAAGTGGACCCGGTCGAGGCGGGTGTCCGAGACGGCGCCAACGATCTCCCGGACCATCGCGGGGATGCGCTCCAGCTTCTCGATGGGCGTCTCGTAGAGGATGCCGAAGCCAAAGACGATGCGCCGCTCCCGCATCCGCTTGTAATTGCGGATCCGGCTGGCGAGGAGGTCACTGTTGCCGAAGACCAGCTCCTCCCCGGACAGGCTGCGCACCCGGGTGGTCTTGACGCCGATGCGCTCGACCGTGCCCATGAGGTCGCCGACGATGATGAAGTCCCCCACCTCGAAGGGCTTGTCCAGGAGGATCGTGAGGGCGGCGAAGAGGTCGCCGAGGACGCTCTGCAGGGCCAGGGCCACGGCGATGCCGCTGACGCCGAGGCCGGCGATGGCGGTGGTGACGTCCACCCCCAGGTTGTCCAGGGCCAGGAGCACCACCGCCGACCAGACCACCAGGCGGCCGAGAGTGGTGAAGAGGCTGGCCAGGGCCCGGGCGGCCCCCGTGTCGGCGCCCCGGCGGCGGAGGGCGGCGTCGACGCCGAAGCGCACCAGGCGCACGCCCCAGAAACCGGCCTGGAGGAGGACGACCACCAGGGCGGCGGCCCGGAACCAGGCATCCCCCTCCGCGGGCAGGGTGAGGGGCCGGGTGGCCACGTAGAGGGCCAGGAGCAGGAGGGTGAGGAACTTGAGGTCGGCGACGAGGGCCGCCAGGGCGTCGTCGAACTGGTTCCGGGTGCGGGCGGCGAAGGCCTGGAGGCGGTGGATCGCGACCCGGCGGAAGAGGAGGAGCCCCGCCAGGGTCAGGACCAGGAGCCCGCCGGCCAGGATCCACTGGAGGAGGGTGTTGCCCAGGTAGACGGTCTCGGTGAGGAACTCCATGGTGTGCTGCCAGCCCCTGTTCTAGGGGCCCCGGGGTCCGGCTGCCAGGTCCTTGCAGGGCACGGCGGCCCCGGGCTACTTTGGCCCGCCATGAGGCGAGCTTCCCGGAGGGTCCTGCTCCTGCTCCTCGGCGCCCTGGCCGGCGCCGGCTGCGCCCACCGGCCCCCGGAGCGGGACGGGGGCTTCACCCGGGCGCTGCCCCCTGGCCAGCTCGGCCTCGTGCCCCTGCCCCCCGGAGAGCCGGTCCCGGACTTCTCGGTGGCCTGGCACGACCGGACCGGCCTGGCCGAGAGCATCCGCCACAGCCTGGCGTACCTGGCGGCGCCCTCCTCCCGGCAGTACTACCCCTACGGGCCGATCAGCCACGAGCGGATGGTCCGCAGCCTGGAGCGCTTCGCCGAGCTCCTGGCGACCGCCCCCTCCGCTGAGGCCTTCCGGGCCGCCGTGGTGGACGAGTTCGAGGTCTGGATGGCCCGGGGCCGCAACAGCACCGGCGAGGTGCTCTTCACCGGCTACGGCCGGCCCGTGCTCCGGGGCTCCCGGGAGCGGACCGAGCGCTTCCGCTGGCCCCTCTACGGCCTGCCGCCGGACCTGGTGAAAGGGCCCGGCGGCAAGATCCTCGGCCGGCGCACCGTGAGCGGCGACATCGTCCCCTACTACACCCGGGGCGAGCTGATGCGCAACCACCACCTGGACGGCCTGGAGGTGGTCTGGCTCGAGGACCCCTTCGACGCCTACGTCGCCCAGGTCCAGGGCTCGGCCCTGGTCGAGCTGCCCGACGGCAGCCGCCTCGAGCTCGGCTATGCCGGCAAGAACGGCCGGGAGTACCGGAGCATCGGCCAGGTCCTCATCGAGGAGGGCAGGATCCCGAAGGAGGAGCTCTCCCTGACCCGCCTGCGCCGCTACTTCCAGGAGCATCCCGAGGAGCTGGACCGGGTCCTGCCCGTGAACCCCTCCTTCGTCTTCTTCCAGCCCGCCGAGGGCGGCCCCTACGGCAGCCTGGGGCAGCCGGTGGTTCCCGGCCGCTCCCTGGCCACCGACAAGAACGTCTTCCCCCGGGCCGGCCTGGTCTACTGCGAGGTCCGCCTGCCGGCCTTCGCCGAGGACGGCGGCCTCGTCCAGCGACCGGTCCGCTTCTTCGCCTGCGACCAGGACACCGGCGGCGCCATCCGCTCCGCCGGCCGCTGCGACGTCTTCCTCGGCACCGGCGACGCGGCCATGGCCCGGGCCGGCCACGTCCTGGCCGTGGGCCGGATGTACTACCTGGTGTTGCGGGAAGGGTAGGGCGCGGCGGGTTTCCTGGCGCTTCCAGGTCTCGTGTGCACACCTCAAGGCCTGCGGTGAAGGTCGAGTCCACCGCCGTGGAACGTGATCGCCAGGCGAGACCGTTCGCGATGCCGGCAACCACAAACCCTGCGCTTGCTCCATTGCATCCAGGCGTTCACGGGCTCGCTGCACGAGTAGTGGCGCGAAGCGG
>CAYMFV010000194.1:0-5930 GCA_964389745.1 uncultured Planctomycetales bacterium
GCGCGGGGGAGGGGCGCGGCGGGGGGAGGGGGGGTGCGGGCGCGGGTGGTTTCGAGGACCAGGAGCCGGCGGACGGCCGGGGTCGGCAGTGCCGCCCGGAGCTCGGCCTCCTCCACCCCGGCCGCCTCGAGGGAGGTCCGGGGGAGGGGCAGACACCCATGGCGAAGGGCCTCGGGCAGGTGCACGAGCTGGTGGACCAGGATCAGGCCTCGACCCAGGTGCAGGGCGGCGTCCAGGACCGCCTCGGCCTCACCCTTGGGCTGGACCAGGGGCAGGGCGCAGCGCACCAGGGCCTCCACCCCGGGGGTGACGGCCGCGGCCCAGGCGGCCTCGTCCGCCGGCCGGTCCGGGAGGCCGGCGGCCTGGACCTCCAGGAGCCGGCGGACCGCGGCGTGGGGGATCTCGCCGGCGGCCATGCTGGCCCAGAGGGCGAGGAGGAGGGGGCCGTCGGGCCGGCCCCGGAAGCTGCGCTCCAGAGCTGCGTGGAGGGCCTCGTCCTCCCGGCGGGCCGGTCCCAGGGCCAGGGCCAGGAGGGGGTCCAGGGCCCGGAGCACGCCCCGGGGCATGAGGACCGGACCCGGGTAGAGATCCCCGGCCGCGTCCACGGCGAGGCGGGTGGCAAAGCGGGTGGCGTGGCCGAGGTCCATGCCTGGGTTGTTGGCGAGGTGCGCCGGCTCCGGGGATTCGGGTATGGCAGGGGTCGCCGGGATGGGCTAGGAGGGGGAGATGACGGAAAGGGGGACGGCCTCCTCCCGTCCGTCCTAGAATGTAGGTTCCCCCGTCCAGGGCCGGTCGGCTGGAGGTGCATCCGGCCAACGCCCTGCTCCATCCTGAAGGCCCAGCCACGGCCCAGCAAGAGGCATGAATCCCACTACCGAGCACGATCGCCCGGTCCAGACCCTGGAGGAAGTCGTCATCCGTTTCGCCGGGGACTCGGGCGACGGCATGCAGCTCACCGGCAACCAGTTCACGAACACCTCGGCGGTGGCCGGCAACGACCTGGCCACCTTCCCGGACTACCCGGCAGAGATCCGGGCCCCGGCCGGTTCCCTGTTCGGGGTGTCGGGCTTCCAGGTGCGGCTGTCCTCCCACGACATCCACACTCCTGGCGACGCTCCCGACGTCCTGGTGGCCATGAACCCGGCGGCCCTGAAGGTGAACCTGGGCGAGCTCAAGCCGGGCGGTCTGCTCCTGGTGAACACCGGGAGCTTCAGCCCGGGCGACCTGCGCAAGGCCCACTACGACCACAACCCCCTGGACGACCCGGAGCTGTACAGGAACTACCGGGTGGTCAAGGTCGACCTGAACGAGGCCACCCTCCAGGCCACGGAGGGCACGGGCCTGGGGGCGAAGGAGGCCATCCGCTGCAAGAACATGCTTGCCCTGGGCATGCTCTACTGGGTCTTCTCCCGCCCCCTGGAGACCACCGAGAAGTGGCTGCGGCAGAAGTTCGCCAGCAAGCCCGAGATCCTGGAGGCGAACCTCCGGGCGCTTCGGGCGGGCCACCGGGTCGCCGAGAACTCGGAGCTGTTCCAGGTCCGCTACAAGGTGCCGCCGGCCCGGCTGGAGCCCGGCACCTACCGGAACGTGATGGGCAACGCGGCCCTGGCCATGGGCCTGGTGGCCGCCAGCCGGCTGTCGAGGCTGCCCCTCTTCTACGGCTCCTACCCGATCACACCGGCCTCGGACATCCTGCACCACCTGTCCCGGTACAAGAACTACGGGGTCATCACATTCCAGGCCGAGGACGAGATCGCCGCGGTGGTCTCGGCCATCGGCGCCTCCTACGCCGGTTCCCTGGGCACCACCGGCACCAGCGGCCCGGGCCTGGCCCTGAAGAGCGAGGCCCTGGGCCTGGCGGTGATGACCGAGCTGCCCCTGGTGGTGGTGAACGTCCAGCGGGGCGGGCCGAGCACGGGCCTGCCCACCAAGACCGAGCAGGCGGACCTCCTCCAGGCCGTCTTCGGCCGCAACGGGGAGTGCCCGATCCCGGTGCTCGCGGCCTCCTCGCCGGCCGACTGCTTCTGGACCGCCATCGAGGCGGCGCGGATCGCCCTCACCTACATGACCCCGGTGCTGCTCCTCTCCGACGGCTACCTGGGCAACGGGGCCGAGCCCTTCCGGGTGCCCCGGGAGGAGGAGCTGCCCCGGATTCCGGTGCGCTTCCACACCGAGGCGGCGAACTTCGCGCCCTACATGCGGGACCCCGTGACCCTGGCCCGGCCCTGGGCTGTTCCCGGGACCCCGGGGTTGGAGCACCGCATCGGCGGTCTCGAGAAGGAGGACGTCACCGGCGAAGTCTCCTACGACGCCTGGAACCACGAGAAGATGATCAGCCTCCGGGAGCAGAAGGTGATGGGCATCGCCGAGTCCTATCCGCCCACCCGGGTGGACGGGCCGGAGGAGGGCAGGCTGCTGCTCCTCGGCTGGGGCTCCACCTACGGGGCCATCCGCGGTGCCTTCAACCGCTGCCAGGCGGCCGAGCTGCCGGTGGCCCAGGTGCACCTGCGCCACGTCTGGCCCCTGCCGCGGGACCTGGGGCAGATCCTGGCCCGCTACGAGACCGTCCTGGTGCCGGAGATGAACCGGGGCCAGCTCGCCCGCATCCTGCGCTCGGAGTACCTCCGGGACGTCGTCACTCTCAGCAAGGTGCAGGGACGGCCCTTCAAGGGCCAGGAGATCTTCGAACGTGTCCAGGAGCTGCTCGGGCAGCATGGAGGCCAGCAATGAGCACCGTCGAGACGCCGAAGTACAAGAAGGCCGATTTCGCCAGTGACCAGGAGGTCCGGTGGTGCCCCGGCTGCGGGGACTACGCCATCCTCTCCGCCGTCCAGCAGGTCCTGGCCAGCCTCGGTGTGCGCCGGGAGAACTTCGTGTTCGTGTCGGGAATCGGCTGCTCGAGCCGCTTTCCGTACTACATGAAGACCTACGGCTTCCACAGCATCCACGGGCGGGCCCCGGGCATCGCCGCGGGCATCAAGCTGGCCAACCCGGAGCTGGACGTCTGGGTGGTGACCGGGGACGGCGACGCCCTGTCCATCGGCGGCAACCACATCATCCACGCCGCCCGGCGCAACCTGAACATCACGGTCCTGTTGTTCAACAACCGGATCTACGGGCTGACCAAGGGCCAGTACTCGCCCACCTCCGAGAAGCACAAGCGGACGCCGTCCTCGCCCTTCGGTTCGGTGGACAACCCCTTCAATCCCATCGCCCTGATGCTCGGGGCGGGGGCCACCTTCGTGGCCCGGGCCGTGGACACCCAGGTCAAGCACCTCCAGGAGGTGCTGCGGGCGGCGCACGCCCACCAGGGCTTCGCCTTCGTGGAGATCATGCAGAACTGCGTGATCTTCAACAACGGCGCCTTCCAGCACTTCACCGAGCGGCCCATCCGGGATGACCGCCAGGTGGACCTGCGGCCCGGGGAGCCCCTGCTCTTCGGCAAGCAGCACGACAAGGGCCTGCGGATCACGCCGAGCGACATCGAAATCTGCGCCCCCGAGGAGGCCACGGTCTGGCGGGCCGACGGCCCCACCGGCGCCAACGCCTTCCGCATGTCTCTCCTGGGTGAGCACGGGGACCGGCCGGTCCCGGTGGGCATCTTCCGGGCCGTGGCGGAGCCGGTCTTCGAGCAGGAGGTCTACGCCCAGGTGGCCGAGGCCCGGGAGAGGCTTGGCGAGGGCGACCTCCGCTCCCTGCTGGCCGCCGGCGAGACCTGGGAAGTCCACTAGCCGGGCCGCGTGAGGCCCTGGAAGGGTCCTTTTTCCGCGCCTAGGAGGAAGCGCCATCCGCCCCCGCCTGCCTCTTGTCCGCGGGCGGGGGCGACGGGACAATGCCCCACCCCCAGGGGGTCCCTGCCCGGCGAGGGGAGGGGTGTGTTCCCAAAGGCGAGGAGGCTCCAAGCCGTGTACTTCGACTACGCCAACATCCTCGTGTTCACGCTGGCCGGGATGGCCTTCGTGTTCGTGAACATGCTGGTCGGCGCCCTGGTCCGGCCGAAACGCACCACCGAGGAGGGCCTGGAGGCCTACGAGTGCGGCGAGGAGACCATCGGGCCGGCTTGGTTCCGTTTCGACATCCGCTACTACACGGTGGCCCTGGTCTACATCGTCTTCGCTGTCGAGGTGGCCTTCCTCTTCCCCTGGGCCCGGGTCCTGAAGGAGGCCTACGCGGAGCCCGGCATCGGCGGCGTCGCCCTCTTCGAGGGCCTGCTCTTCGTCGCCATCCTCGCCCTGGGTCTGGCCTATGTCTGGGTGAAGGGCGATCTCAACTGGGTGCGGGCCTTCCAGCGGGAGTTCGAGATCCGCCGGCGCCTGGAGGAGCGGCGCCGGGCTGGAGGCGACGCCTGAGCCAGGAGTCAGGAGACCATGGGGCTGCTCAGCAACAAGTTCGACGACAACGTCCTCACCACCCGGGTGGACTGGCTGCTCAACTGGGCCCGCCTGAGCAGCATCTGGCCCATGACCTTCGGCCTGGCCTGCTGCGCCATCGAGATGATGGCGGTGGGCGCCGCCCGCTTCGACATCGACCGCTTCGGGGCCGGCGCCTTCCGGGCCACGCCCCGGCAGGCCGACCTGATGATCGTCGCCGGGACGGTCAACTTCAAGATGGGGGAGCGGGTCAAGCGGCTCTACGACCAGATGCCCGGCCCCAAGTACGTGATCGCCATGGGTGCTTGCGCCACCGGCGGCGGGCCCTACTACAAGTACGGCTACACGGTCATGAAGGGAGTGGATCGGATCGTTCCCGTCGACGTCTACATCGCCGGCTGCCCGCCCCGGCCCGAGGCCCTGCTGGAGGGGCTGATGCTCCTCCAGGAGAAGATCCGACGCCAGAAGGTGCTGTGCCGGCCCCGGGTGGAAGCCGCCCCCTCCATCCCCGCCGTGGTCTGAACTCGCAACATGGAAGAAGTCCGCCGCGACGCGCCTTGGGGTCCCGTGCAGGCCCAGCTCGACGCCGCCCGGGAGGCGGCAGCGGCCCTGCAGGAGGCCGGTTTCCCCGTGCATCTCCACGAGCCGAACCTGCCCACCTTCGCGCCCGAGGGCGAGGCCAAGCGCCTGGCCAAGAAGCACAAGGAGGGGGGGGAGTACGAGTGGCGGGGCGACCCCTGGATCGAGCTCCAGGAGCGGGAGCGCCTGGTCGAGCTATGTGCCTTCCTCCGGGACCGGCTCGACTTCGCCATGCTTGCCGACCTGACCGCGGTCGACCTGGACGCCGAGGACCCGGTCTTGTGGGGCGTCTACGGCCTCCTCTCCCTGACCCGGCGTTGCCGCCTCATGGTCAAGGTCCAGATCCCCAAGGAGGACTGCCGGGTGCCGAGCGTGTGCCGGGTCTGGCCGGCCGCGAACTGGCACGAGCGGGAGGCGGCCGAGTTCTTCGGCATCGACTACGAGGGCCATCCCGATCCCCGGCACATCCTGCTCCCCGACGACTGGGTGGGGCACCCATTGCGCAAGGACTACGAGTTCCCCGAGGAATACCACGGCATCTCCTGCTCCTGAAGCCGCCATGGACGTCCGCGAGAACCCTGCCGCCCACACTCGGGAGATCGAGTTCGACCTCCGTACCCAGGATGTCGAGATCAACATGGGTCCCCAGCACCCGGCCACCCACGGGGTGCTGCGGGTGCTGCTGCGAGCCGACGGGGAGATCCTGGTCGGTGCCCAGTGCCACCTGGGCTATCTGCACCGCTGCGCCGAGAAGATCGGGGAGAACGTCGACTACCTCCAGTACCTCCCCTACACCGACCGCTACGACTACCTGGCGGCGATGAACAACAACCTCTCCTACAGCCTGGCTGTGGAGAAGCTGCTGGGTGTGGACGTGCCGCCTCGGGGCCAGTACCTGCGGACCATCCTGGCCGAGCTCAACCGGATCGCCAGCCACCTGGTGGCGGTGGGCACCTACGGCATCGACATCGGTGCCTTCAC
>CAYMFV010000195.1:0-5890 GCA_964389745.1 uncultured Planctomycetales bacterium
AAGGGCCGGGGCACCGTGAACTCCGCCGAGCGGAGCGTGGGGCTGACGTTGCCGAGGTGGTCCAGGGCCCGGATCTCCACCCGGTGCGCGCCGGGGCGGGGGGCCGGGAGAAAGAGGCTCCGGGCTCCCTGGACCTCCCGCCACGGGCCGCCGTCCACCCGGACCTCGTAGGCCAGGTGGTCCATCGGGGTTTCCTCCCACCAGTCCCGGGCCACCCACTGGATGTCCACGCCGTTGCGGGCGCTGTCGGGGAGGGCGACGAGCTCCAGGATCCGTGGCGGCTCCTCGTCGTCCGCCTCGAAGCTGACCAGACCCTGGCCCAGGGAGCCGAGCCAGCAGCCGTTCTCCCGGGCCAGCACCGGCCAGAAATTGTGGGCCGGGGCGCCGGGCTCGGTCCCGGCGTGGAGCAGTCGGCCGTTCCGCCACAGGTAGAGGCCGTGGGGAGAGGGCAGCCAGAGCCGGCCGGCGCCATCCTCGGCGAAGTCCGTGGCGTTCCCAGCCCGCATCCCAGGGTGGCCGACCTCCTGCCAGCGGCCTTCCAGCAGGCGCCAGAGACCCATGCCCCGGAAGCCGGCACCCACCCAGAGAGCCCCGTCCCGGTCTGTGTGCAGGGTGAAGCAGGCCCGGGGCCCCCGGGGTTCGAGGGCCTCCCAGCCCCCGTGCACATGGCGGAAGACGCCCTTGTCGGTGGCCACCAGGGGGGGGGCAGAAGGGCCCGGGAAGATGACGTCGTAGACCCTGGGCATCCGCTTGGCCGCCTGGGGCCGCCGATGCTCCCAGCGACCATCGGCGTAGATGGCGATGCCGCCGCCTTCCAGGGTCTGGATCTCGGTGCCCAGGAGCAGGAACCACAGGCTGCCGTCGGGGGCCGGGCGGATGGCGTGGACGTAGTGCCGGCCCACGCCCTCCTCCTCCTGGTGCAGGGTCCACTTCCCGCCGGTCATCTCCCATACCCCCACGAAGCCCGCGCCGCCAGCTACCCAGAGTCGACCGGTCGTGTCCTCGTGGACCGAGGTGATGCCCTGGAGGGGGGGGCCGGAAACCGGTTCCAGGAAGCGGCCTCCGGGAGGCAGGCGCAACAGGCCACCGGCGGTTCCCACCCAGAGACCGCCATCGGCACTCCGGGCCAGGGCATTCACGGTCCCGAGCCCCGGCTCCGGCGACGGCGGCGGATAGAGCTCCCAGCGCCGGGAGTCCAGGTCGCAGGCCAGGATGTCGCCGCCGCCGGTGACCACCACCAGGTGCCGGCCCACCCGGGTGGCGGCCGTGAGCAGGGCCTCGTCCACGGGCAGCCAGCCGACAGGGGTCACCCGGGTGCCCTCGAGGAGAAGGACGCCCTCGTGCACCGTGGCCAGGAAGCACGTCTCCCCGTCGAGGAGGGCGGCCGTGGGGACCCGGGTCTTCCGGCTGGCGTAGGGGAAGCGCTCCGTGCCCCCGGGGCCAACCAGGAGGGCCTCCCGGGCGAGGGCACCCCGGGGCACGAGGAAGAGGGCCCGGTCGCCTTCCAGGGGCAGGATGCGGCCGAAGCGCTGGCTGCCGGGCCCCAGGGAGAGGGGGGCGATCCGCTGCCACGTCCCGTCCTGCACCCGGAAGCAGCCCTGCTCGGTGACGCACCACAGCAGGTCGTCCTCGCCGGCGGCGAGGGCCAGGATCCCGGCCCCCTCCGGGGCCGAGGTCACCGGCTGGAGGGTGCCGTCCCGGATCTCGTGGATGGTGGCGCCCAGGGCGAGGAGGAGGCGGCCCCGCCGGTCCCGGGTCGCCCGGGGGCGGAGCGCTCCCTCCTCGGTTCGGGCGAGGATCCGGAAGTCGCCCTCCGGTCCCAGGAGGAAGACTCCCCCGAGGGTGAGGAGGAGGAGGTCCTCCCTGCCCGCGAGGATCTCCCGGACCTGGAGCACCGGGCAGGGCAGGGTGCCGCCGAGAGTCTGCCAGCCGTATCCGTCGTAGCGGTGGAGGCCGTCGGTGGTCAGGACCAGCACCTGCCGTCCGTCCGCCGTGGCCGTGAGGAGCAGGACGGGTGGCAGGAGGTGCTGGGGGTCCAGGTGCCGCCAGCGCCAGCCCTCCTGCAAGTGGGCGGCCGTGGCGTTCCGGGGCGGCTGGCCACCTCTCGCCGCCTGCAGGGGCAGGGCGGTGGTGGCCAGGGTCAGGAGGAGAGGGACCGGGACGAGCAAAGGTCCACGATCCTAGCCGCCCGCGTGCCCGTCTTCCGAGGTGCTCCCGGGCCGTGGGGCCAGGAGGTTGAGGCTGAACCACGCCCGATTGTCGAACCAGCGTTCCAGGACCACGAGGCCGGCCTCCCCGGCGAGCCGGTCGATCTCCTCCGGCGAGTACTTCCAGGCGTCCTCGGTGTGGATCCTCTCGCCCTCCTCCAGGAGGACCTCCATGTCCAGGGCCGCCACCCGGACCGTCTGCCGCCGCCGGCCCACAAGGTGCAGGCGCACCCGGCCGGGATCCTCCTCCCAGCGGGCCTCGTGGGCGAAGGCGTCCAGGTCGAAGTCCCCGCCCAGCTCCCGATTGACCCGGGCCAGGAGGTTGCGGTTGAAGCGGGCGGTGACGCCGGCGGCATCGTCGTAGGCCCGCTCGAGGATGGCCCGGTTCTTGCGCAGGTCCACGCCCAGGAGGAAGCGGTCCTCCGGGTGCAGGTCCGCGGCCAGCTCGCCCAGGAAACGGGCGGCAGCCACCCGGTCCAGGTTGCCGATGCTCGATCCGAGCCACAGGACCAGGCGTGGGCGGCCGGCGAGGAGATCGTCCAGGGCGGCGAGGCCCCGCCGGTACTCCCCATGGGCGGCCACCACCTCCAGGCCCGGGCGTCCCGGCAGGAGGGCGGCGGCGGCGCCTTCCAGGGCCGAGCGGGAGATGTCCACCGGCGCGAAGGTGACCCGCTCCCGGGCGAGCAGGAAGGCGTCCAGGAGGAGGGAGGTCTTCTCGGCGCTGCCGCTACCAAGCTCGACCACGGCGGCGCCGTCGGGGATGGCCCGGGCGATGTCCCCGGCCCGCTCCCGGAGGATGCCCCGCTCGGTCCGGGTCGGGTAGTACTCGAGCAGGCGACAGATCTCCTCGAAGAGGAGGGATCCCTGGTGATCGTAGAGGAAGCGACAGGGGAGGCTCCGAGGAGCCTCTTCGAGCCCGGCCCGCACCGCCGCCGCGAAGTCGTCGGGGCCGTGTCCGCCTGCGTCCACCAGGTGGAAGTGAGGGAGGTCCGGAGGGGGAGCCATCGGGGTGCCAGCCTGCCGCCGGCCATCCTAGCGGCGACTCAATGGCCCGCTTCCGCCCGCAGGCTCGAGCTCGGAGGAGGCTCGGTCCCGACCTCGCCGAGAGCCTCCGCCACCCGGGCCAGGAGCTCGGCGGAGGTGAAGGGCTTGGCCAGGAAGGGGGTCTCGGACTCCCGGATGCCGTGGCGCAGCACCGTGTCGTCGGCGTAGCCGGACATGTAGAGGACCTTCAGCTCCGGGTTGGCTGCCTGGAGGTCCTCGGCGAGCTGCCGGCCGTTGCGACCGGGCATGACCACGTCGGTGAGGAGGAGGTCCAGGTGCGGCTGCTGGTCCTGGAAGAAGGCCAGGGCGTCTTCGGCGTTGCCCGCCTCGTGGACCCGATAGCCGGCCCGCTCGAGGATGCGCCGGGTCAGGCGGCGCACAACCGGCTCGTCCTCCACCAGGAGAATGGTCTCGCCCGCTCCCGTCCTGGCCGCGAGGACGGGCACAGCCCACGGAGCCTCCCCGGCCCCGGCCCGGGCCGGCAGGAGGACCCGGAAGACCGAGCCGACCCCGGGGCTGGACTCCACCTGGATGGTGCCGCCGCTCTGGCGCACCACCCCGTAGACCGTGGCCAGGCCGAGCCCGGTTCCCTTGCTGCCGCCCTTGGTCGTGAAGAAGGGCTCGAAGATCCGGGAGCGGGTGTCCTCGTCCATGCCGTGGCCCTCGTCCTGGACCTCGAGGACCACGTAGTCGCCGGGATCCAGATCCGCGGGCCGGCGGCCGGCCGCGGCCTCCAGGCGCAGGCCGCCGGTGGCCAGGTGGATGGTGCCACCATCGGGCATGGAGTCCCGGGCGTTCACCACGAGGTTCATCACCACCATCTCCACCTGGGCGGGATCGGCCAGGACCGCGCCGATGCCGATGGCCAGGTCGGCCTCCAGGAGGACGTTCTCCGGCAGGACCCGGCGCAGCATCGGTTCCATCCCCCGCACCAGCTCGTTCAGGTCGAGGAGGCGGGGCGCAAGGACCTGGCGGCGGCTGAAGGCCAGGAGCTGGCCGGTGAGGTCCGCTGCCCTGCGCCCGGCCCGGAGGATCTGCTCCACCTCGGGGCGCACCGAGGAGTCGGCCTCCAGGCCCTGGAGGGCCAGCTCGCAGCAGCCGTTGATGGCCGTCAGGAGGTTGTTGAAGTCGTGGGCGATGCCCCCGGCCAGGCTGCCGATGGCCTCCATCTTCTTCGACTGGAGGAGCTCCTCCTCGAGCTCCCGGCGCCGGGTGACGTCCAGGGCCACGCCGATGGTCCCGCAGATCGTGCCGTCGGGCTCGTGCAGGGGGCTGACGCGAGCTTCCCAGGTGAGGCCGGCCACCTCCACCTGGAACTCCACGGTCTCCCCGGCCAGGGCCCGGTCGTGGGCGGTCACGATGTCCGGGGCCTGGGCGTAGACCGCCGCCACCTTGCGGCCGACCACGGCCCCGGGCCGCAGATCCAGGGCCTCGAGACCCCGGCCCTCGGCCAGGGTGAAGTGACCGTCCCGGTCGGTGGTCCAGAGCACCAGGGGCGCGCCCGTGATGGCCTCCCGCAGGCGGCGCTCGGCGGCGGCCAGGGCCGCCTCGGCCTCCTTGCGGGGCGTGATGTCGATGATGAAGCCCTCCAGGAAGCGCTTCCCGCCTTCCCGGACCTCCCGGCCCTGCTCCCAGACCCACTTCTCGTGCCCCGCGGCGTCCCGGATCCGGTACTCGAGCCGGAAGGGGCGACCGGCGGCCACCGCCGCCTCCACCTCGTCCCAGACCCGCTCCCGGTCGCCGGGGTGGATGCAGCTCTCGTACTCCACGGCCCCGGAGACGAAGGCCTCCGGGCGGTGTCCGGTGAGATCCAGGCTGCCCTCGCTGACCAGGTCCATGGGCCAACCTGGCGCCTGGCGGCAGCGGTAGGCCATGCCCGGGAGGTTGGCGAAGAGGGTGCGCAGGGTGCGGCGGCTCTGCTCCAGCTCGGCGGTGCGGGCGGCCACCCTGGCCTCCAGCTCTGCCAGGGTCCGCTGGAGCTCCGCCTCGGCCTCCTTGGTCCGGGTCACGTCCCGGGCCGTGCCGAAGACACGGCTCACCCGGCCGGTCTCGGGGTCCTGTTCGGGGCGCCCCCGGTCCCGGAGCCAGATGGGCCGGCCGTCCTGGTGGAGGACCCGGTACTCGATCAAGCTCTCCTGGCCCGCCAGCAGCCGGTCCCGGTGGCGTTCCAGCAGCTCCCGGTCCTCTGGGTGGACCAGGCCCTGCCAGCCGCCCTCGTGGAGGAGGACCGGCAGGGTCCAGCCGGTGACCCGCTCGAAGGATTCGGAGACCCACTCGGGCGGGAGGGCGTGCCCCTCGTCCACCCGCAGGACGTAGAAGAAGTCGGCCGTGAGCTCGGAGAGCAGGTCCTGGCGTCGCCGGTGGGCCTCCAGGTCGAGCACGGCCTGACGGCGGCGGCGGAGCTCCCGGATCCGTGCCCGCCGCTCCCGCCACCACTCAGCAGCCAGGACCAGGGCCACGGCCCCGAGGAACAGGGGGGGGAACCTGTTCAAGGCGTGGCGAGGCTAGCACGGGAAGGACACCGGGTTCCAGTCGGTGGGGTGATTCGGCGCAGGGGCGGCCGCACCGGGCGTAGTAGGCTCTGGAGGCCGGAGGAAGCCCCATGACCGAGACCACGACACCGAGCCCCAGCCCGACCC
>CAYMFV010000196.1:0-5848 GCA_964389745.1 uncultured Planctomycetales bacterium
GAAAAAAATATTATTGAAGGCAAGGAAATGATATTCCTGCTGGAGGAGGATCGCCCCCGGGCCGAGGCCAGGGCCCGGGAGCTCTGGGACGCCGTCCAGGGCCTCGCGGCGGGGGCGGGCGACTAGAATCCGCCGGCACCATGGCCACCCGCGCCGAGATCGAAGCCCTCTGGCCGGAGCTCGCCTGGATCGGGGATCCGGAGCTCCGGGAACGGACCGCCCGCTGCTGGGAGCTGGCCTTCGCCGGGAGCCCTCTGGTCCCCCGGGACCTGGAGGAGATCCCCTTCACCCTGCACGTTCCGGACTGCCCGGTGAGCTTCCTGGCCCACAAGCGCCTGGTGGTCCACCTGGCCCGGGACTGCGCCCGGAAGATCCGGGAGTTCATGGGCGAGGCCATGCCCGTGGACGAGGACATCCTGGTCGCCGGGGCCATCCTGGCCGACGTGGGCAAGCTCCTGGAGTACGAGCGGCTGGACGGCGAGCTCCGCCAGTCGGCCACCGGCCGCTACCTGCGCCACCCCTTCACCGGCGTCGCCCTGGCCCGGGAGGCCGGCCTGCCCGACGCCGTCTGCCACATCGTGGCGACCCACGCCGGGGAAGGGAACCTGGTCCAGCGCAGCGCCGAGGCCTGGATCGTCCACCACGCCGACTTCATGACCTACGAGCCCCTGGTCAAGGGGCTGCGTCTCTAGGGGCCGGCGCCGGGCCCGGCCTCGGCGTCCGTGCCGGCGGCCGCGGCCAGACGGCGCTCCAGCTCCTGGATCCGGGCGTCCCTTTCCTCGAGCTGGGAGCGGAACAGGAAGTCGAGCTGGAAGGACCGTTCCTCCCGTTCCCGGAGGACCCGGTCCAGGGACTCCAGCTCCCGGACCCGGCGCCGGAGGCGCTGGACCTCCTGCCGGGGCTTCCGGCCCCAGGCTGCCTCAAGCTCCGCCAGGCGCCGGGCGCTGGCGGCGGCCTCCGCCCGGGCCTCGTGCAGCTCCTCCCGGGCGTGGAGGGCCTTCAGGAGCCAGCCGGCCAGGAAGCCCGTGGCCAGGAGGGCCAGGGCGGCGAGGAGCAGGGACAGGGGATCGGCGAGCACGACCGGACGCGGGGTCAGCGGAACTCCAGCAAGGCCGCCGCCCAGTGGAAGCCGGCGCCGAAGGCCGTGCACAGGACACGGGCGCCCGCGGCGATCCGACCGTGCTCCCGGGCCTCCCAGAGGGCCAGGGGCACCGAGGCGGAACCGGTGTTGCCGTACTCCTGGACGTTGACGTGGACCCGCTCCATGGGCAGCTTCAGCTCCCGGGCCACGGCCTGGAGGATGCGCAGGTTCGCTTGGTGGGGGACGAAGAGGTCGACCGCGTCGGGATCCAGGCCGTGCCGTTCCAGGAGCCCCCGGGCGGCGGCGCTCATCCGGGCCACGGCCTCCTTGAAGACCTCCCGGCCGAGCATGACGATGCGCTGGTGCTCCCCCCGGGCCACCTGCTCGGCATCCATGGGGATGCGGGTGCCGCCAACCTCCCGGCCCAGGATGCCCGCCTTGCTGCCGTCGGTGCCGGTGAGGACGTCCACCACCCGGGCCTGGCCGCCGGACCCCGGCGCGCCCACGACCACGGCGCCGGCGGCGTCGCCGAAGAGGACGCAGGTGCTCCGGTCCTCCCAGGACATGATGCGGGTGATCACCTCGACGCCAACCACCAGGACCCGGCGGTGGACCGTGCGCACCCGGGAGCAGGCCAGGTCGAGCCCCTGGAGGAAGCCTGCGCAACCGCTGCCGGCCAGGTCGTAGGCTGGGATCTCCCGGGCGCCGAGACGGTGCTGGAGGAGGGCGGCGGTGTCCGGGCAGGGCAGCTCCGGCGTGTCCGTGGCCAGGACGATCTCGTCCAGGTCGGCGGGCTCCAGGCCGGCGTCGGCCAGGGCCGCCCGGGCTGCCCTCTCGGCCAGGACCGCGGTGGTCTCCCCGGGCCCGGCCACCCGCCGGCGCCGGATGCCCGTGCGGCTCCGGATCCACTCGTCCGAGGTGTCCACCCAGGTGGCCCACTCGGCGTTCTCCATGACCCGGGAGGGCAGGGCGGCGCCGAGGCCGAGGAGGACGGGTTGCTGCTGCTGGGACACGGGCCGCGGGGAGATCGGGTCGGTAGGGTGGGGGGGATTGTAGGCACCCTCCGGGCGCCGGCTATGATGCCTCCCAGACCGGCGACGCCCGGGTTCCCGCAGCATGAAGGAGTACCTCGCCCTGGTCCGCGAGATCCTGGAGCACGGCGAGCGCCGTGCCGATCGCACCGGGACCGGCACCCTTTCCATCTTCGGTCTCCAGGCCCGCTACGACCTCCGGGAGGGCTTCCCGGTGGTGACCACAAAGAAGCTCCTCTTCGAAGCCGTCGTCCGGGAGCTCCTCTGGTTCCTCCGGGGGTCCACCAACATCCACGACGGCCTGGCGGAGCACACGCCCATCTGGAACGCCTGGGCCGACGAGGACGGCGAGCTTGGACCCATCTACGGTCACCAGTGGCGCAACTGGGGAGGCCAGGGCATCGACCAGCTCCGGGAGGCGATCCGCCTCATCCGGGAGGAGCCCACCTCCCGGCGCATCATCGTCAGCGCCTGGAACGTGGCCGACCTGCCGCGCATGGCCCTGCCGCCCTGCCATCTCCTCTTCCAGTTCTACGTCAGTGGCGAGTGGCTCGACCTGCAGCTCTACCAGCGGTCGGCGGACATGGCCCTGGGCGTGCCCTTCAACATCGCCAGCTACGCCCTGCTCCTGACCCTGGTGGCGGGGGAGTGCGGCCTGCGACCCCGCCACTTCGTGCACACTCTGGGTGACGCCCACGTGTACGTGGACCACGTGGAGGGGCTCCGGGAGCAGCTCCGCCGGGAGCCCCTGCCCCGGCCGCGTCTCGAGGTGCCGCCGAAGCCCGTGGACGAGGTGCGTTTCGAGGACATCCGCCTGGTGGGCTACCGCCACCACCCCTTCATCCGTTTTCCCGTCTCCGTATGATCCGCTACACCGTCGTCGCCGCCGTGGACGAGGAGGGGGGGATCGGCCGGGACGGGCAGCTGCCCTGGCGGCTGCCCGGGGACATGGAGCACTTCCGGGAGGTGACCACTGCGGCTCCGGCGGGCCGGCGCAACGCCGTGCTCATGGGCCGGCGGACCTGGGAGTCCCTGCCGGAACGCTTCCGGCCCCTGCCCGGTCGCCTGAACCTGGTCCTCTCCCACCAGGAGGACCTGCTCCTGCCCGCCGGCGTCCTCCTGGCCGTCTCCCTGGACGAGGCCCTGCAGCTCCTGGCGGCCCGGGAGGACCTGGGGCAGGTATTCGTCATCGGCGGCGGGCTGGTCTTCCGGGAGGCCCTGCTGCGACCGGAGTGCGAGGCGGTGCTGCTGACCACCATCCACGGGCGCTTCGGTTGCGACACCTTCTTCCCCGAGCTCGACGAGTCCTTCCTGCTGGTATCCTGCAGCGAGCCCCGCCAGGACCACGGCATTCGCTACGAGTTCCGGGAGTACCGGCGGGCTTTCTGACCATCGGGGGCACGAGGCGATGAGCGTCGAGATCCACGTCCGCTACGAGGGGGATCTGCGCTGCCGGGCGATGCACGGCCCGAGCGGCCGCGAGCTGCTCACCGACGCCCCGGTGGACAACCACGGCCGGGGCGAGTCCTTCTCGCCCACCGACCTGGTGGCCACGGCCCTCGGGACCTGCATGCTCACCATCATGGGCATCGTCGCCGAGCGGGATGGCTGGGACCTGGCGGGCACCCGGGTGGAGGTGAGCAAGCACATGGTGGCGGATCCGGTCCGCCGGATCGGTCGCCTGGATGTGGACTTCCACGTGCCCCGGGACCCGGGCAGCCGGGGTCGGACGGTCCTGGAGCGGGCGGCCCGGAGCTGCCCGGTGCACCGGAGCCTGGGGGAGGACGTGGAGGTGCACCTGGCCTTCCACTGGGGCGCGGAGAGCGCGCCGCCCCGGCCCTGACCCCGGGCCGGTGCCTGGAAAGGGCGAACGCCGGCCCACGGGGGGGCCGGCGCTGCGGGAGAGACGGGGATCGCCCGCGGATCAGGTGAGGATTCCTCTGGGAGTCCTCGGCCAGTCCTACCAGTTGTAGGCGCCCGGAGTCGACACCTGCCAGGCCGTGGTCGGTCGGGCGGGATCGTAGAACGGGTTCCCCGCGGGGAAGGACTCCGGAGTCTCGTTGATGACGAACTTGTAGTCCGTGCCGTCGGACTTGTACATGTACCCGGCTTCCGCCGACGGGTAGGTCGAGTCCGGGTCCTTGGGCAGGGCCGGCAGGAAGTCCGGCACCAAGCCCGGGATGTAGCCGGTGGCGTCGTAGCCCTTGCTCCCGTAGTTGGAAGCGTCGCCGAGCCACTGGCCACTCGTGTCAGGGTAGCTGCCGTTGGCGCGCTTGTAGGCCTCCAGAGCCGATTGGACCGCCTTCAGGTCCGCTGCCCGGCGGGCGTCCCGCGCCGAGGAGGCGCTGTCTTCCAGGACCGGCACCAGGATCCCGGCCAGCATGGCCAGGATCGTGACGACGATCAGCATCTCGATGATGGTGAAACCACCTTGCCTTCTCATGGTGTCCTCCGTGTTCGGTAGTGGCGGGATGGCCCGCGAGGGCGATTCCCTCCTGTCCAGTTATCGGGCGCCGGGCTCCGGGCCTTGAGGCTTTCCAGGGCCTTCCCGGGGCCGCTCCCTTCCTCCATCGGCTCCGCCGGCGCCTACCCTGAAGGCCGGACCCCAAACCGCCCCGCCGCCCTGCTCGCCACCCTCCTCCTCTACCACCTCCTGCTCCTGGGCATCGGAGCCTGGGCCGCCCGGCGCAACCGGGACGAGGCCGACTACTACCTCGGGGGCCGGGCCCTGGGCCCCTGGCTGGCGGCCCTGAGCAGCGCCGCCTCCTCCTCCAGCGCCTGGACCCTCCTGGGGGTGAGTGGCGCCGCTTGGCTCTACGGCCTCGGGGCCGTGTGGATCCTGCCGGCCTGCGTGGGGGGCTTCGCCCTCAACTGGTGGCTGGTGGCAAGGCCCCTGCAGCGGGCCAGCCGGGCGAGCGGCGCGGTCACCCTGACCGCTTTCCTGGCCGACGGCCTGCGCCCCCGGGCGGCCCGGGCCTTCGTCTGGAGCGCCTCGGGGATCGTCCTGGCCAGCCTGGGCACCTACGTGGCCTCCCAGTTCCAGGGGGCCGGCAAGACCTTCGCCGAGGTCTTCGGCCTGGGGGCGACGGAGGCGGTGCTGGTGGGCGGCGGCGTGGTCTTCCTCTACACCCTGGCCGGGGGCTTCTGGGCGGTGAGCGTCACCGATGCCCTCCAGGGGCTGGTCATGGCCGCCGCCGCCCTGCTCCTGCCCGTGGCCGCCCTGATGGCGACCGGGGGCCCGGCCGGGTTGGCTGCCGCCCTGGAGGCCCAGGACCCGGTGCTCCTGGACCCCTTCCGGGGCCTGGGCACGGGCGCCGCCCTGGGCATGGTCCTGGGCACCCTGGGCATCGGCCTCGGCTACCCGGGCCAGCCCCACGTGGTGAACCGCTTCATGGCCCTCCGGGACGAGCGGGCCTTCCGCCGGGGCCGGCGCATCGCCATGGCCTGGGCCCTGCTCCTCTACTCCGGCATGCTGGTGGCCGGCTGGTGTGGCCGGGCCCTGTTCCCGCCCGAGGCCCTGGCCGACCGGGAGGCGGTGCTCCTGCGCCTGGCCGGCCACCTCTTCCCGCCAGCCGTGGCCGGAGTCGTCATCGCCGCCGTCCTCTCCGCGGTGATGTCCACCGCCGACAGCCAACTGCTGGTCTGCGGATCCACGGTTTCCCACGATCTGCCCCGGAAAGCCACCTGACACGGCCGCCGCAGACGGGAGTGCCGGCGCGGGCGGGCGCCGCCGGCG
>CAYMFV010000197.1:0-5844 GCA_964389745.1 uncultured Planctomycetales bacterium
TTCAGTGCAAGATTGCATCACGTAAGTCTCAGAATGGTGTATTTTGATTTTTATTGTTTTTTTTTTTTTTACAGACTTAGACGGCATACGCTATGTCTGCCTGTCTCGTGGGCTCGGAGATGTGTATAATACACAGGAATCAAAGATCACGTGGTTTTTACGAGCAATGAGCGGCATACGAGAGGTCTGCCAGTCACGTGGGTTCGGAGATGTATATAAGAGACAAGGGCCCGCACGGCCCGGCGCAGCTCGGCTGCCGGTGTCGCCACCGGGGGTTGCAGGCGCAGGACCCGGGGGGCGTGGAGCATCGGTGCCACGCGGATCGCCTCCTCCCAGAGGAGCCAGCCGGCGCAGACCGCGGCCAGCTGCCCGGCCTCGTCGAGGCCGCGCAGGATGGGGGAGGGGTTGTCTTCCTGGGAGGCCAGCTCCAGGCCCAGGAGGAGGCCCCGGCCCCGGACCTCCCGGAGCACCGAGGGCCAGCGTTGCTGGAGGCGCTGGAGCTCCCCGAGGAGCACCCTCCCGAGGCGCCGGGCGTGCCGGAGTCGTCGCTCCTCCCCCTCGGCCAGGAGGTCCAGGACGCCGAGTGCCACCCGGCTGGAGGGATCGTCGTCACCGAAGGTGCTGCCGTGCCGGAGGGCGAAGTCCTCCACGTAGCGGTCCCGGCGGAAGAGGGCCGCCGTGACCTTGGCCAGGCCGCCGCCCAGGGTCTTACCCAGGAGCACGGCGTCCGGCCGGAGGCCCCAGGGCTCCACGGCCAGGAAGGCGCCACAACGGCCGAGCCCGGTCTGGATCTCGTCGGCCACCACGGGCAGGCCGTACTCGCCGGCGATGCGCAGCCACTCCCGGACCACGCCAGGGTCCAGGGGGCGCACCCCGCCCTCACCCTGGACCGGCTCGAAGAAGAAGGCCGCGAAGCGGGGCCGGCGATAGCGGCGCAGGCGCCAGCCGCCGTTCTGGCGCACCGGCTCGAGCTCCTCCAGGTGCTCGGCGGCCAGGAGACGGCCCAGGTCCTCCGGGTCCTCCTGGGAGACGAAGGCTGCAAGCGGACCGTCCGCCCCGGCCCGGCCCCGGCTGAGGGAGGCGCCGCCCAGGGTGGAGCCGTGGTAGGCGCCGGCCACGGCCACGAAGCGCAAGGGCATGCGATCCACCTCGCCGGCCAGGCGCAGGAGGCGTCCCTCGAGGTCCTCCAGGTCCTGCAGTCCGCATAGGGGGGGGGCAAGGCGGCCGGCCTCGTCCAGGAAGGCCCGCCGGGCAGCAGGGGCGAGGGTCGCGTACCACGCACCCAGGGCGTGCAGCCGGCCGCGCAGGCGGCGGCGGAAGGCCCGGCGTTCCTGGGCCCGGAGGAGCAGGGCGTGGCGCATGGCCGCGTCCACCGCCTCGCTGCCGGTGCTCAGGAGGTGGGCCACCCAGGAGCCGCCCAGGCCCGCTGCCACCCGGGTGCAGAGGCGGCGGGCGAGCTGCCCGCTCCAGTCCCGGAGGGAGGCCTGGGCCAGCATCGGCGTGGCCTCCTCGAGGTTGGTCCGGGCCACTTCGACCAGGTGGGGAGGGGCGTGGCCGAGGAAGGCGGCTCCGAAGCCGCCGGCCAGGTCCAGGACCCGGCGCGGCCGACCGTCGACAGTGTGCTCCAGCCAGCAGCCCCGGCCCCGCTGGTAGCGGACGTCGAGGCCGGCGCCGGCGAGGAGACGGGCGAGCCAGGGGCGGTCCTGCCGGCTCCAGGCGGTGCCCGGCGAGGCCGGGCCGGGGGTGGCGGGGGGCCTGGGAGCGGCCTCTCCGGACCGGGGGGCCGAGGCGTGGAGGAGGCGATCCAGCACGCTGCGACGTTGGGCCGGCGGCCCGGCCGTCTCACGGCCTTTCTTCCCCCGGGCTACCCCCGGCCGCCGCGGCGCCGCCCGGACCGGGGCCGGTAGGCCTCGTCCACCCAGGCCCGCCAGGCCTCCTCCACCTGGCGCACGTCCATGTCCAGGAGATCCCGGAACAGCTCCCGGGAGTGGCGCTTCTGCTGGAAACCCTGGAGGAAGGCCCGGAGGGTCTCGGCGTGCTCGTGCACCAGCCAGTCGTAGAGGGACCAGGCGAGAGCGTGCTGCTCCGGCGTCAGGGTGCCGGTGAGCTGGTTCAGGAGGACGGGCAGGAGGGCCTGCTTCTCCCGGCGCAGGCGCTTGTAGAGGACGGGCCGCCAGACACCGCCGTGGTAGTCCGGCGGCACCGAGGACTCGTCGATGCAGTAGTTCACCGAGCGGCCGAAGACCTCTTCCTCGTACCAGTGGGCGACGCCGGCGTCGAACCAGCCGCCCTTGAGGTCGCCGATCCAGAGTTCCCGGAAGAGGTTCGAGAGGAGCATGTGGGCGCCGTTGTGGACGGCCAGGGCGTGCAGCTTGTCGCCATCGTTGGCGAAGACCCCGTCCCCCGTCCAGACGCTGAAGATGGGGTCCCGGCCCAGGAACTTGAAGTCGCCGCTGGAGGCGTTGAAGAGGAACTTGAGCATCACGCTCCGGTGGTCCGCCTCCCGGGCCCAGAACCACATGCGCTGGCGGGTCCGGTGGTCGCCCGGGCCGGCCTGGAAGTGCCCGTGGAGGAGGGTGGCGACGTGCTCCAGGTCGTGGAGGAGGAGGTGCAGGTAGCGGTGTCCGTCCATCTTCCGCCGCTGCACCCGGATGGCGGGGACGTCGACGATCAGGGCGAAGTTCGCCGTCTCGGCCCGGAGCAGGGACCGGCCGAGGTGCTTCTCCACCCGGTCGGGCCGATCCCGGCAGGCGGCGATCTCCGCCAGGCGACGTTCCCGGAGGGCCGAGTCCGGGCCGCCGTCGCAGCGGGGGCAGTCGACCAGGAGGGTGCCGCCGCAGTCGGGGCAGGTGGCGGCCACGGAGCAGTAGCGGACCTCCCGTTCCAGGGCCCGGAGGTCCTTCGGGTGCCGGGTGCACTCCAGCACGCCCCGGTGGTCGCAGCGGCGGCAGCCGGTGGGGGGCTCCTGGAACGGCGCGGCGGGCGTCGCCAGGAGGGCGAGGACCGCGGTGAGGGGCACCCGGCCAGGGTAGCACCAGGGCGGACGGTGGGGGCGAAGGTGGCTACTAGACCGAGGTGGCGACGACGTTGGACACCTTGCCGAACTGCGCAGACTGGACCCAGACGTTCAAACCGGCGGCCTGCGGTGGGACCGGCAGGTTCCACGTCACCTCGCCCTGGGCGTTGCTCGCGGTCGGGCCGGCGGCCTGGACCGGGTTGGCCAGGTCGAGGGTGACGTTGAGCTGCGGAATCGGGGTCGCGCCCAGCCCCACCAGGCTGTAGCCGAGCCAGGTAGCAGTGTTCGGGCCGGCTCCTGTCACGGAGAAGGTTCCGGGCTGGCCCGAAAGCAGCGGGTCGGGCACGATCGCAAGGGTGAACTGGAAGGCCGCGATTTTGGCGACGAAGGCGTCCCTGTAACCGTTGAAGGTGAGGTCCGGCCCCACGGTCACCGGGAAGCTGGACTCATCGGAAGACGTGTAACCCGTCACGTAGGCATTGCCCTGGCCGTCCACCGCGATGCCATAAGCAAAGTCAAAGTCACTCCCGCCGATGTAGCCGCAGTAGTCCAGCGCAGTGCCCTGGTTGTTCACCCGCGCCACGAAGGCGTCGACAACGCCCCAGTTGAAGGTGAGATCGGGGCCCACGGTCACCGGGAAGCTGGAGTGATGGGAATACGCGTCACCCGCCACGTAGGCATTGCCCTGGCCATCCACTGCGATGTCCCAACCGGATTCCCCGTGACTCCCGCCGATGTAACCGCAGTAGACCAGGATGGCCGGGTCGAGGATGAGGGGTTGCGTCGCGTCGTAGGCGCCGAGGGCGAAGCTGTAGGGGAAAACGCCGTTCTCCGTCTCCGCCCCGAGAGCGTAGCGCATGGAGACATGCTTCTTCTCCCCGTCGACCACCTGCCAGGCGACCGGCACACCGTCCTCGAAGCCACCCGCAGGCGTGGACACATTGAGCTCACCTGTCTCCGCTACTGCAAGGCCCGACACGCCGCGGTAGCCCAGCCGGATCCGCCCCGAATCCGCGCCCGGCCGGATCACGAACTCGTACTTGAGGGCGTTCACCGTCCGCGAGTAGACGAGGTCGATCCCCGGCCACAGGTCGCGGTACACGACCCGCCCGTAGGTCGGGATGGCGGTCTTCCAGTCCTCCGGCCGGCCCTTGAAGTAGCTGAAGACGGCCTGCTGCCGGTCCTTGCCCTCGGGCCTTGCGTCGGGATTGGCACCGAGGAAGTCGAGTTTCACGGTCCAGCGAGAGGGCTCGTCTCCCTCCTCACCTTTGGCTGCCCGCCTCAGGGCGAAGGTGATGCCGCCCGGCGTGAAGAAGAGGGTCTTGTCCTCCCCCTTGACGTAGAAGGCGACCTGCTCGTCATCCACCTGGCCCTGGTTGGCGATGAAGTAGAGCGGCAGGCGGCCGAAGGCCTCCGCGACGCGGGTGCGCTCGGCATCCGGAGGCTGTTGCGGCAGCGGCGCCTGGCTGGCGGCGGCAAGGAGCGTGGGACAGCAGGCGAGAATGGCATGGGAAAGGGCGAACGGTCTCATGGGTCTTCTCGGTGGAGGAAGGAACCGACAGCGAGTCCCCAGCATCTCCCGGAGGCAGGGCTGCCGGGGCCGACCCCAGAGATCCAGCCACGCTAGCAGAAGGGCCGGGCAGAAGGAGACCGCGATCGCGAAGGGAGGGTTGACGACTCTGATGGATATCATAGACTCCGGCCATGCCCCGCCGCCGCCCGCCCGCCGCCGGGCTGCCCGACCTCCCGCCCCGCCAGGCCGAGGCCCTCCGGGCCGTCCGGGCCTTCCAGGCCCGCCGGGGCTACCCGCCGACCCGGGCGGAGCTGGGGTGGCTCCTGGGCGTCAGCGCCCAGACCGCCGACTTCCACCTCCGGGCCCTGGCCCGCAAGGGCCTCCTGCGCCTCACCCGCCACGCCCGGGGGGTGGAGATCCTCGACGCCCGGCCGCCGGGGGCCGCCCCGGTCCCGGCGATCCCCGTCGTCGGCCGGGTGGCCGCCGGCCGGCCGCTGCTGGCCCTGGAGAACCTGGACGGGGAACTCCCCCTGCCCCCGGGCTCCGGGGCCGACTTCGCCCTCCGGGTCCAGGGGGACTCCATGGTCGAGGCGGGCATCCTCGACGGCGACCTGGTCCTGGTCCGCCGGGGCGCCGACGCCCGCCCCGGAGACATCGTCGTTGCCCTGGTGGGAGAGGGCGACACCATGGAGGCCACCGTCAAGCGCTACCTCCCCGGCCGGGGGCGCGTCGTTCTCCGGCCGGCCAATCCCGCCTGCGAGGACCTCGTGATCCGCCGCGGCGATTCCTTCGCCATCGCCGGCACCGTCGTCGGCGTGCTGCGCCTATGGGGTTGAGCCGCCGTCCCTTCCTGGTCCCCGCCCGGCCCCCGGGGAAGGCCGCCGAGTTCGCTGGCGCCGGCGCCGAGGGCGAGACCTTCTTCCTGGCCCTGCGCCAGCCCGTTCCGGACCCGGCCGAGGACCTCCGGGACGGCGACATCCTGGCCGTGGCCACCGGCGCCGACGCCGAGCCCGGGGACCTGGTGGTCTGGTGGCGGGGCCGGCCCGGGAGCGAGGCCCTGGCCCGGATGGGGGAGGACCTCCGCCTCCATCCCCTCGCCGGCTTCCCCCCCCCCGACGCCCGCCGGGGCCGGCCCCGGATCCGGGGCGTGGTGGTGGGACGCCTGCGCCATGACGAGGGCTGAGCCATGGCGGCGTCCCGGCCCCTCGCTTCGCCCCCCCGGGAGCGCACCGTGGTCCACGTGGACCTGGACGCCTTCTTCGTGGCCGTGGAGCGGGTCCGGGAGCCCCGCCTCCGGGGCCGGCCGGTGGTGGTG
>CAYMFV010000198.1:0-5837 GCA_964389745.1 uncultured Planctomycetales bacterium
TAGCTTGTCGCTTCGATTGGTCCCGGCCCCCGCCTAGCAGCACACTACACTAGTCGGCGGCAGCGTAAGATGTGGATAAGTGTCAGGTGCTGCGTGGACCGCCTGACGGGCGAGGCCGTGCCCGTCGCGTCCCTTGAGGTGGGGGCTGGCGATGCGCGCCTCCAAGTGGACCCGGAGGATCCTGGGGCTCTCGGGGAGGTGCGGCGCTTCCTGGCCGCTGCCGCCGGGCCGGCCTCCTGGCGCTACAAGGCCCCTTGGCTGCCCGGAGGGGAGAGACTCTTTGAGATCCCCTGCTCCGAGGCTCCTGTCGAGGAGGATGGCCGGGTCCTGCTGCCTTGGCAGAGCGGGGTGCGCGGCTCCGTGACCCTAGCCGGGCCCGGCGCACCGCCTGCCCTTGCCACAACGGTGCGCGTCCACGTGTTCCACGTCGCTGCCGTGCAGGCCGCCCGGCGGCGGGCGGCTGCCAGGGGTGGGTTACCACCCCGTGCCGGTGAGGATCTCCTGGTCTTCTCCCGCGTGTACCAGCTCGAGCCGGCGGTCACCCGGGAGACGAGCACGACGGCGAATGGCCGCTACGAGCTGGCGCTGCCGGCCGAGGGGCCGGCCTTCGTCGAGGTGCGCCGGGAGGGTTACGCCAGCATGGACCTACCACTGACCCTCGTGCCTGGCCAGTGGGTGCAGCGGGACCTGGTCCTGCGACCCCGGCCCGTGCTGGCGGGGACCGTGTCCGGCCCGGACGGGGCGCCCCTGCCCGGTACTCCGGTGACGGTGGGGGTCCACTACGATTCCGTCGGGGAAGTGGATCTCTCGCCGGAAGATGGCCTGGGCCATACCCTCCGCTGGGATTCCTCCGGTGCCATCCTCAACGCCTCCCGGCAGGTGGTCACCGACGCTGGGGGCAGCTACCGGGTCGAGGTACCGGTGGCCCGTGCCTACTCCCTCCTGGCGATCGAGGGCGACGCCTTCGGTTTCGCGCTCCTGGAGGCGCCGGTGCCGGATGCCGAGGGCCGGATCCGGCTGGACCTGCGCCTCCGCCGGCCGACGCCCGAGGAGGCGGACAAGGTCCTGCAGCTTCGCTGGGCAGATGGCAGCCCCGTCACCGGCGTCGAGGTGCAGCTCGGCATCGCCGACGACCCCTACGGCCGGCAGTTCCCAGCCCTGCACCCGGATGCCGAGGGTCGGGTCCCCATTCCATGGCGGGAGCCGGGAGTGCGCCACGGCTTCTTCCTAACCGGCCCGGCGCTCACCGGGCCCCATGCCGGCTGGCTGGAGCCGGGGCAGTGGGAGCTCCGGGTGCCCTTGGATCTCAAGGCCGGCGGGTAGGGCCGATGAAGAGGGCGGTGGGGTGGTCTCAGCCACGCCCGCGGCCCGGCGGCCGTTCCGTCAGCTCCCCTCGGAGGTCCCGCTGCATGGCGGCCCGGACCTCGGTCGGGGAGAGGCCCCGGTTGAGGAGGTAGTGGAGCTTGGTGAGGGCCGCCTCCTTGGTCATGTCGCCGCCGGGGATGCAGCCGGCGGCCGCCAGGGCCCGGCCGGTGGCGTACTGCTCCAGGCGCACGTCGCCGGTGCGGCACTGGCTGGTGACCACCACGACCACTTCCCGGGGGGGGGCCGTGGCCTCCTGGAGGACGCGGAGGAACTCCGGGTCCCGGGTCGGGCCGTTGCCGATGCCGAAGGCCTCGAGGACAAGGCCCTGGAGGGGGGGGCGGAGGACGTTCTCCAGGACCTCGGCGGAGATGCCGGGAAAGAGGCGCAGGGCGCCCACCCGGGGCCCCTCCAGGGTGTGCACCGCCGGTCCGCCGGGCCGGGGCGCGGGCGGGCGGACCAGGTCCCAGCGTACCTGGAGGTCCAGGCCGGCCCGGCCGAGGGCGGGGAAGTTCGGGGACTGGAAGGCGTCGAAGCCGACGGCGTCCACCTTGGTGGCCCGGCAGCCCCGGAGGAGGCGGTGGCCGAAGAACAGGCAGACCTCGGGGATGGGCCGGCCGCCGGCCAACAGCAGCGAGGTGACGACGTTCGAGCGGGCGTCGTTGCGGACCTCGCAGAGGGGGATCTGGGAGCCGGTGAGGATGACGGCCCTGTCCAGGCCCTCGAGCATGAAAGCCAGGGCCGCGGCGGTGTAGGCCACGGTGTCGGTGCCGTGGAGGACGACGAAGCCGTCGTAGTCCTGCCAGTGCTCCCCGAGGCGGCGGGCGATGCGCAGCCAGTCCCCGGGCAGCATGTCCGAGGAGTCCAGGGGCGGATCCAGCTCCTCCAGCTCCCAGGCGGGCATCTCCGGAGCCCGCAGCTCCGGCAGGGCCGCGAGCTGGGCGGCGAGGAAACCCGTCTCCGGCACGTAGCCCTCCGGGCTGCGCCGGCAGCCGATGGTGCCACCGGTAGCGAGGAGCAGGATGCGCTTGCCCATCGGCGCGATTGCACTGCTGCGGCCGGGCCTGTCAAGGAATCCTGGAATCGCCGGTAATCCCGGCAGGGCTGTGGACAAGGAAGCACGGAGGCCCTGCGTTCCGGCCCCATCCGCCCATGCTGAGCTTCACTACGCTTCTCCTGTTGGCCCCCTCTCTCCAGATCGCCGGCGGTGCCGGGCACGAGATGCCCCACCACGAGGGCGACGCGGCCCGCCGCGGCCTGGAGGCCACCGTCTTCCGCCTCGCTCCCTTCCTGATCCTCTCCGCCGGGAGTATCTCGGCGGCCTCTGGGGGAATCCTGCGAGCGGAGCTGGCCTTCCCCCCGGACGCTGCCGGCTGCCGCTTCCACCTCCTGGCTTCTGCCAGCGGCACCGGACCGGTGTTCGTGAACGGCGTGCCGGTGGCTCTCACCCCCGACGGGGTGACCCGGAAGACCCTCTGGGGCGCCCTGCCCGGCGTCGGCGGGAGGCTGACCGGCACCCTGGATGGGCGGGGGCGAGGCACGGCGGCGGTGAAAGTGCCGCCGAGACATCTCGATCCCCTCGTGGGGAGGACCCTCCACGTGGTGGCCCTGGCTCTGGAGCCGGGAAGGGGGACAGTCCGGTACAGCTCCTTCCCTTGGGCGCTCACGGTCCACCCCTGAATCTGGCCCCACTTGCTGGAGCTCCTCCCGAGAAGCCCCTGTAACCCCGCCATCGCAGCCTCGTCCTTCCTGCGAGGCAAGGGCTGCTGTTCGACTCGGGGCGCCCGGGCGGACTCGGGACAGGGTCCGCCCGGGGCCTTCCTGACGGCGCCAGGGGTCTGCCCAGACCTTGCGGCCGGCAGGAACTCCAGCAAGTGGGGCCAGTTTCAGCGGGGGGAGACGAGGAGCGCCGCGTCGAAGTACTGCCCCCCCCCATCCTGGTGGACGTGCACCGCCAGGACGTTCCGGCCTGGCCGCAGGAGCACCCCCAGGCGCTCGGCCACGTCGAAGGCCTGGTAGCCATCATTCCATCGCGGGCGGCGGAAGAGCAGCTCCCCGTTCAGGAAGACCTTCACCGCATCATCGTGGTGCAGGACCAGGGCCGCGAACTCGAAGGCGGTGCCGTCCCATGGGAAGGCCCGGCGCAGCCACAGGTCGTGGCTCGTCCACGGAGTGCCGATCCGCACCGGGAAGCCCTCCTTGTGCCCGAAGCCTGCCGGTGCCTCCCGCCAGGCGCCGTCGTCGAAGTCCGGGGCCTCCCAGCCGGCAGCCGGTGCCTCCTCGGTGATGCGCCAGCGGGCCGGCCCCCCAGGATCCACGGCCGCCGGCACCAGCACCTGCCAGCGGGGGCGGGTGAGCGGTGGCGGGGCCGGAGCCGTCTCGACGGCGGCGGGCCGGGCGAGGATGGCCCGGAGCCTCTCCACAGGGAACTTCGGCCGCCGGTCGGCGTAGAAGAGCCCGTTCCGCTCCTGCTCGACGTCGGTGAGCTGGGTGTAGCAGAAGCCGCACATGGCGGGGTTCTCGAGGAGGGCCCGGGTCAGGCCCTCGAGCCGCTCCAGGAACCCGGCCTCGCTCCGTGGGGCGTCGCCGTAGCCCCAGCCTTCCTCCTCGGGCGGGATCCAGCCGATGCCGCCGAACTCGCTGACGAAGAAGGGGCGGTCGAGGGTGCGGATGCCGTAGCGGGCCGGCATTCGCCAGGGCAGGGTCAGGCGCGACCAGCGCTCCCGAAAGGTGGACGGGTCCTGGTCGTAGTCGTGGGCGTCATCCAGGTCCCGGGCCGGGCTGCTGTGGGTCCAGCCGCTGGTGTCCAGCACTGGCCGGGTCGGGTCCAGGGCGTGGGTCAGGTCCACCAGAGTGTCCTGGAGCCGGGCCGCCGCGGGCGGGGTCTCGTTGAAGGGACACCAGCCGACGATGGAGGGGTGGTTGCGGTCCCGGAGGACGATCTCCAGCCATTCCCGGATGACCGGCTGGTCCACCGCCGGCCGGGCGTAGTCGGCGCCGAAGGAGGGGCTCTCGGCCCAGGTCAGGTAGCCGAGGCGGTCGGCCCAGTAGTGGAAACGGGGTTCGAAGACCTTCTGGTGCAGGCGGGCGCCGTCGAAACCGGCGGCCTTGGCGAGCTGGATGTCCCGGCGCAGGTCGCTGTCGGTGGGCGCGGTCCAGACGCCGCCCGGATGGAAGCCCTGGTCGAGGACCAGGCGCATGAAGAGGGGCTCGCCGTTCAGGTACAGGCGCGTGCCCCGGACCTCGATCCGGCGCAGCCCGAGGTAGGAGTCGAGACGGTCCACCTCCTGCCCCCCCCCGTCGCGGAGGAGGAGACGGAGCGAGTAGAGGTGGGGGTCCTTCGGCGACCACGGGCGGGGGTCGGGAACCCGCAGGGCCAGGTGGACACTGGCGCCGGGCACGGGGGTCTCGGCCGAGGCCACCAGGGGGCCGCCGGCCAGGCGGTCCCGGATCTCGGCCGCCAGCACCAGGTCGCTGCGGTCCCCGTCCAGGTGGGCCTCCACCAGGACCTCGCCGCTGTCCGGATCCCCGCGCAGCCACAGGTCCTGGATGTAGGTCGGTCCCACGGCCTCGAGCCAGACCGTCTGCCAGATGCCGGTGGTCCGGGTGTAGAAAATGCCCTCGCTCTCCGGGGTCCGGGCCTGCTTGCCGAGCTGCTGCAGGCCGCTCCGGGCGTCGTCGAAGGCGTGGATCACGACCACCTCGGGGCCCTGCCAGTGGAGGGCATCGGTGATCTCGAGGGTGATGGGAGCGCTGCCCCCCAGGTGCGTGCCCAGGCGGACGCCGTTGACCCAGGCTGTGGTCCGCCAGTCGCTGGCGCCCACGTGCAGGAGGATGCGCCGGCCCTGCCACACCGGCGGCACTACGAAGCGCCGGCGGTACCAGACGTTGCGCACGAAGTCCCGGCGGCCGAGGCCGGAGAGGGGCGCCTCCCGGCAGAAGGGGACGCGGATGCGCTCCGGCAGGTGCGCCAGCGCCAGGGGTGCCTCCCCGTCCTCGTCGGTCTCCAGGTACTCCCAGGTCCCGTTCAGGTTCAACCAGGAGGCCCGGAAGCGGTCCGGCCGGGGGTGCTCCGGCCGCGGCATGCCCGGGGGAAGCTGCGGTGCGACCTGGGTGGCCAGCGCGAGGGCGAGAGGAACGAGGGGCCAGGCCA
The DNA here is from genome assembly GCA_964389745.1 of uncultured Planctomycetales bacterium. Taxonomy (GTDB): domain Bacteria; phylum Planctomycetota; class UBA1135; order UBA1135; family UBA1135; genus CAYMFV01. Next base: position 5,516 of record CAYMFV010000198.1, read on the forward strand.
TGGTTGGGGCAACTGTAGCGATCCAGCCGCCGGCGGAGCCAGCCCGGCCGGGACCCGGCGGGGGGCGGACCCTAGGCTCTGGCCATGGCTCGCGGAACCGTCCTCCTCCGCCGCTGGCACCGCCGGCTCTCCTTGGCCATCGGCCTCCAGCTCCTGGCCTGGACCGGGAGCGGCCTGATCTTCACCTGCCACCCGATCGCCGCGGTCCGGGGCGAGCCCCCCCTCGCTCCCGCGGCGGCCCGGAGGGTCGCGCCCGGCCCCGGCCCGCCCCCGTCCCCGGCGCGCCCATCGCCCGTCCGCCTGGGCCGGGCGCGGGCGAGGG
>CAYMFV010000199.1:0-5820 GCA_964389745.1 uncultured Planctomycetales bacterium
GAGCATGGCAGCGCAACGCAACAGGAAGCCCCGGGTCCCGGCCGTCCCCACCGGATCCCTGGACGCCATCTTCCGGCCCCGGGCGGTGGCCGTGGTGGGTGCCAGCCGGCGCCGGCACCAGATCGGCCACGAGATCGTCCGCAACCTGGTGGGCGGCGGCTTCACCGGCCCCGTCTACCCGGTGAACCCCGCGGCGGACGTGGTCCACTCCATGCACGCCTACCCCCGGGTGGCGGCCATCACCGGCCCGGTGGACCTGGCGGTGCCGGTGGTGCCAGCCGACCACGTCCTGGCCGCCGCCCGGGACTGCGCCCGGAAGGGCGTCCGGGGCCTGGTGGTCATCTCCGCGGGCTTCGCCGAGACCGGGGCCGAGGGCAAGGCCCGGCAGGACACCCTGCTGCGCCTCTGCCGGCGCCATGGCATGCGTCTCGTGGGACCGAACTGCATGGGGGTGCTCAACACGGCGCCGGAGGTGTCCATGAACGCCACCTTCGCCGCCACCACGCCACCGGTGGGGGGGGCGGCCATGCTGTCCCAGTCCGGCGCCCTGGGCGAGGCCATCCTCGCCGATGCCCGGACCCTGGGGCTCGGAGTGAGCATGTTCGCGAGCATCGGCAACCGGGCCGACGTCTCCCCGGCCGACCTCCTGGAGTACTGGGAGGGCGACCCCAACACCAAGCAGATCCTCCTCTACCTGGAGGCCTTCGGCGACCCCGAACGCTTCATGGCCGTGGCCCGCCGCGTGTCCCGACGCAAGCCGGTGCTGGTGGTGAAGGCCGGACGCACCGCCAGCGGTGCCCGGGCGGCGGTGTCGCACACCGGCTCCCTGGCCGGTAGCGTTGCCGCCTCGGATTCCCTCCTGGCCCAGTGCGGGCTGCTCCGGGTGGACAGCATGAAGGAGCTGTTCATCCACGCCGCCGCTGCCCAGATGGGCCGCTACCCCCGGGGGCCCCGGGTGGCCATCGTCACCAATGCCGGCGGGCCCGCGATCCTGGCCACCGACGCCTGCGTGGCCGAGGGCCTGGAGATGGCCGAGCTGGCGCCCTCCACCCGGCGGCGCCTCCGGACGGCCCTGCCCGAGGAGGCCTCGGTCAACAACCCGGTGGACATCATCGCCAGCGGTGATGCCGTCCGTTACGACGCCGCCCTCAAGACGGTCCTGGCCGACCGTCACGTGGACATGGTCCTGGCCATCTTCGTCTCGCCGGTGATGATCGACGCCGCCGCCGTGGCCCGGGTCTTCGCCGAGCACGCACGCCGCTCCCAGAAGCCCCTGGTGGCCTGCCTCCTGGGCAAGCAGCAGGGCGACGCGGCCCAGGAGGTCCTGCGCTCGGCCCACGTGCCCAACTACCGCTTCCCCGAGGAGGCTGCCCAGGCCCTGGCGGGGCTGTGGCGGCTGGCCACCTTGCGCAACCGGCCCGACACGCCCCCCCCCAACTACCGGATGCGGACCGGGGTGGCCCGGCGCATCATCCGTGAGGCCCGTGCTGCTGGCCGGGAGACCCTCAAGGGCACGGCGGTGGCCGGGCTGCTCGAGGCCTATGGCATCCCCATGGTGCCCGGATGCACGGTGGAGCGGGTTGCCGACGCCCTGGAGGCCGCTGCCGGATTCGGCTGGCCGGTGGTCCTCAAGGTGGAGGCCGAGAGCATCATCCACAAGAGCGACCTGGGGGGCGTGCTGGTGGACATCCGTGGCGCCGACGAGCTCCTCCAGGGCTGGCAGGAGCTGGAACGGCGCTTCCGCCGGCGCAACCCGGACATGCGGGTGCTGGTGCAGCCCATGCGCAACCGGGGGGTGGAGCTCTTCTTCGGTGCGGCGCCGGACCCCCAGTTCGGGCGGCTCATGGCCTTCGGTCTCGGCGGCATCCACGTCGAGGTGTACAAGGACGTGGTCTTCCGCCTCCATCCCCTGACGCCCGAGGACGCCTGGGAGATGGTGGACGGCATCCGGGCGCAGGAGCTGCTGCGTGGCGCCCGGGGCAAGCCGCCTGTGGACCGGGAGCAGCTCGTGGACGTGCTCCAGCGTCTTTCCCGGCTGCTCACCGACTGCCCGGAGATCCTGGAGCTGGACCTGAACCCATACCTGGCCGCCTGGGACAAGACGGAATCCTGCGTTCTTGATGCTCGTGTCCGGGTGGTGCTATCGTCGGACAATGCACCGCGGCCACGGCGGTCGCCGGCAAGGAGAAAGAAGGAGAAGAAAGGATGAGACTCCACGGCATCATCTTCAGTGTCCTCCTGGTTGCACCTCTTGCTGCCCAGGAGCTTCCCCAGGGATCCGGCCTCGACACGTGGGGCGCCGGGCGCATGCACGCCACCGGTGGCTTCAGCTACACGAGCACGGACTCCTTCGGTGCCAGTGTGGACACCCTGGCCCTCAGCGCCGAGTACGGCTACCTCGTGGACGAGCACTGGGAGGTGAACGGGCGGCTGTCGTGGATGGACCAGGACATGGGCATCCTGGGTGACGCCTCCTTCTACGCGTTCCAGGCTGGCGGCCGGTACTACGTCCTGGCACCCAAGGCCAATCGACCCTATGCCGTCTTCGGAGGAGCCCGGCTTGGAATCGTCAACCAGGACCTCGGCCCGGGCTTCAGTTCCACGGATCCTTCCCTGGGAATCGACGGGGGCGTGATCTGGTGGCCCTGGGGCTACGGCCGAGGCATGGCCCTGGATCTGCGCCTGGACTACTTCACGAGCTCGGAGCTGGACGTGTTCGGCGTCCTGGCCGGGATCAGCTTCTGGTGGTAGCCAGGGCTGCTAGGCTGCAGGGACGATGTCTCTCTGCAACCGGCTCCTTGGTGTCGCTTGCGCCGCCCTGGCCCTGCAGGGCGCGCCCCTCCGCTCCCAGGCGGTGGTCAAGCTGCCGTGCGTCGACTCCAAGTACTGGGAGCTGACGGACCACGGCACCTTCGACTACAACCAGACCTGGGTGCAGGTCGGCCTGTCCTGGTGGGAGTACGTCGGGGCCATGAAGTTCGATCTCCGGGACATCCCGGCCGGTTCCGTGCTGCTGCGCGCCAGGCTGCAGACCCACACGCGCTTCCGGAGCGGCAACCCCAGGATCGTGATCCACCTCTCGGACGACGGCTGGTCCTCGGCCCAGAGCGGCCAGCCCACGCCCTGGCGGGGCCCCGTCGTCAGCCCGGCGCAGAAGGACATCGGGACCTGGCACACCTGGGAGCTGGAGACCGACGCCCTGGACTGGCCCCAGCAGCTCCAGGACGACGTCCTGTCCCTGCGCTTCGATCGCCAGCGGGGCACCAGCTACGTCCGGCTCGATGGCCGGGACAGCGGCCCGGAGACCGCCACCCTGGAGCTCGTCTACCTGGCGCCCCTGGAGGTCGTGGCCCTGACCCCCGGGCAGGCCGGTGCCGTGAACACGCTGGAGGTGCGGGGCGGCATCGCCGGGCGCGACGTCTTCTTCTACTACGGCCTCCAGCCGGGCTCCTACCCGATCCCCGGCTGCGGCAGCCTCGAGCTCGCCTTCCAGGACCCGCACTGGATCGGCGCGGCCCGGAGCAACGTCCGCGGCGTGGCCCGCATCGACTTCTCCGTGCCCGCGGCCGCCGCCGGGCTCCTGGTGCGCTTCCAGGCCGCCCAGCAACCCTGCCGCGCCAGCGACGCCTTCCTGCAGCTCTTCTGACCGGCCTACTGGATGGTCACCGCCACCGGGTCCGCCACCGTGCGCACGGTGATGCCCTGGCCGATGATGTCCTTGTAGGTGTAGAAGAGGACGTAGAGGTTCAAGCCGGCCAGCTTGCTGCTGTTGGGCACCTGGGCGCTGACGTACTGGACCTCGTTCACCGGCACCAGTCCCGACCAGCCCGGCAGGCCGTAGGTCTGCCGGTAGGCCACGTCCTGGTTGCCGGGGATGTGGGTGCCGTTCAGGTCGAAGCCCGGAGTCGTCGAGAGGGTGCAGAAGCCCTGGTAGAGGGCCGTGTACTCCCCGGGCATGTGCCAGTACATGTCGAAGAGGCCGCCCCGGGCCGGCGGCGTGACGATCTCCACCCACGAGCTGCTGCCGCCGCCCCCGCCCCAGTTGGTGATGTCGGCGTCGTTGTCCCGGCCGGGGGTGCCCTTGTCGCCGCTGCCGTAGCTGCTCACCGCGCCGGCGAAGTTGCTCGCCGCGGGCGGGCCGAGGAGGTCCTTGCGCTCCGCCGCGACGCCGTTGCCCCCCGGCCAGGAGGCGTCGTAGTCCACCTGGTCGAGGACGATGGAGATGCGCTGCAGGCGGATGCTGTCACTGCTGTTCTGCAGGCTCATGCGCCCGGCCGGCCAGACCAGGGTCGGCCGGAGGCCGCCGTTGCGCGACGGCAGCCCGTCGGCGGCGAGGACGCACTCGTCCCCGGCGTCGAGGACGATGCTGGTCCCCAGGGTGAAGGAGTCGCTGGCGCCGTCGCCGACGTTCACCGAGCGCAGGCTCACGACCTCGGTGGTCCGGGCGCCGGTGATCTCGATCCATTCCCCGTCGGTGTCGCTGCTGCGGTTCGGGTCCCGGTGGAACTCGGCCACCACCAGGTCGCCGGCGGCCGGGCTGCCCGGCGCCTGCTCGTCCACCGTGGCCGTGAAGGCGGTCCCGTCGGGTGCCGTCACCGTCCAGGTGTTGCCGTCGGTGGCCAGGTGGACGGTGCCGCCGGCGTCCACGAAGCCCTCCGTGCCGACGCCGTCGGTCAACGACCAGAGAGGGATGCAGCGGCTGGCCGTGTTCAGGCGGTCGATGACCTCCTGCTTCGGGAAGCCGTAGACGTTGGCCGAGCCGCAGGGGAAGACCACGAATTCCGGACGGATGGTGTTGACGAAGGCGCTGTTGCTGCTGGTCCGGGAGCCGTGGTGGTTGGCCTGGTAGACCTCCACGTCCCCGGCCAGGGGAGCCACGGAGCTTTCCACGTCCGTGGTCCCGTTCCCCCCCCCGGTGAGGTCGCCGCCCAGGAACAGGTCGAAGTCGCCGTACTCCACCAGCCAGGCGATGGAGGCCGAGTTCTCCCACTGGGAGCTGCCGCCGATGTTGACGCTGCCGCCGCCCATGAGACGGCCCTCCACGACCAGGCAGGTGAGGGTCACGCCACCTCCCAGGTTGACCACCTGGCCGGGCTGCACGGTCTGGCGGACCCCGGCGTAGCGGCTGGCATAGTCCTGGTAGGACTGGGTGCCGGGCGTGTTGCTGGTACCCCGGTCCAGGGCCACGCTGGCGTGGATCCCGGCGTTCCAGACCTCGTCCAGGCCGCCCACGTGGTCGGCGTGGTAGTGGCTGGCGCCGACGTAGTCGAGCTGGCTGACGCCCAGGGACTGGAGCAGGGGCACCACGACGGCATAGCCCATGCCGTTCTCGCCTCCGTCCAGGAGGAAGGTCTGACCGGTGGGGCTCCGGAGCAGGGTGGCGTCACCCTGGCCGACGTCGAGGAACCAGACCTCGAGGTCCTGGGCGGTGAGGGTGGCACCGGACGCACCGAGAGCCAGGAGAAGGGGGATGAGACGGCGCAGCATGTCTCGAGCGACTTGTCAGGCCCCGTGGCCGGGACCCCTGGGGGGCCGGGTCATTCTACTGCCCGGACCATCCTCCCCCCGGTGGCCGCGGCGAGCTGCTCCAGGAAGCGCTGCTTGGTCTTCTCGGTGCCCACGCAGACGCAGTGGATGCGGACGCCGCTGCGCCGGTGCTCTCGGGCCAGGGCCTCCAGCATGTGCCCGGCGTACTGGTGCATGCCGGCGCTGGAGCCGCCGTCGGAGATGAGCACCAGGGTGTCGACGGCGGGGTCGGCCTGGGCCGCCTGGAGGGCCTCCACCAGGGCGGTGAGGGTGGCGTTGACCGGGCAGGCCAGG
>CAYMFV010000200.1:0-5778 GCA_964389745.1 uncultured Planctomycetales bacterium
CGGCCGGCACCAGGACCAGCCCCGCCTCCGGACCGGGCGCCCAGGACGGCAGGTCGCTCCGCCGGGGCCGGGGCAGGGGTGCCACCGCCTGGCGGATCACCGCCAGCCGGGCGGTGCACTCCGGGTAGAGACGCCGGGCCCGCCGGGCCGCCGCCGCGCCCAGGGCCACCGCCGCCACGGCTTCGGCCACGGCCCGCCGGGCCACCGCCGGGGGCCGACCCAGGAGGTCGGTGCCGGTGAACAGGACGATCCGGGGCGCCGGCGCCGTGGGCGCACTCCGGACCGCGTGCAGGGCGATGGTCAGGGCCGGGCCCGGCATCCCGGCCCGGGCGTCCACCGCCGCCAGTACCTCGACCCGGTGGCCGGCGGCCCGGAGGTGCCGTGCCAGGCGCCGGGCGGTGGTGGCGTTGCCCCGGGGCGCGTCGGGGGCGCAGGGCAGGAGGATGCGGATCCGCGCCACAGCCTGCCCCGGGCCCTCAGCCCCCCCCCTACTGGACCGAGAGGTTGATCAGGAAGTCGGCGTTGTTCTCCGACTTGCGCATCCGGTCCACCAGCAGCTCCATCGCCTCCACCGGGTTCATGTCGTTGAGGACCTTGCGCAGCAGCCAGACCCGCTGCAGCTCCTCCCGGGTGAAGAGGAGGTCCTCCTTCCGGGTGCCGGAGCGGTTGATGTCGATGGCCGGCCACACCCGCCGGTCGGCGAGCTGCCGGTCCAGGACCAGCTCCATGTTGCCCGTGCCCTTGAACTCCTCGAAGATGACCTCGTCCATCTTCGAGTTGGTCTCGATGAGGGCGGTGGCGAGGATGGTCAGGGAGCCGCCGCCCTCGATGTTCCGGGCGGCGCCGAAGAAGCGCTTCGGCTTCTGCAGGGCCTCGGCGACGATGCCGCCGGTGAGGATCTTCGAGTTGCTCGGCGCCTCGTTGTTGTAGGAACGGGCCAGGCGGGTGATGGAGTCCAGAAGCACCACCACGTCCCGGCCCTGCTCGACCATCCGCTTGGCCCGCTCGATGACCATCTCGGCCACCTTGATATGCCGGGCCGGGGCCTCGTCGAAGGTGGAGGAGATGATCTCCCGCTCGCCACCCACCGTCCGGTCGAAGTCGGTGACCTCCTCGGGCCGCTCGTCCACCAGCAGGATGATCAGGTGGCACTCGGGGTGCTTGGTGACGATGGCATTGGCGATCATCTGCAGGAGCACCGTCTTCCCGGTCCGGGGCGGCGCCACGATCAGCCCCCGCTGGCCCTTGCCGATGGGGGCGATCAGGTCGATGATCCGGGGCTCGATGAGTCCCTGCTCGGTCTCCAGGTGCAGCTTCTCGTCGGGGTAGAGGGGCACCAGCTCCTGGAAGGGGGTCAGGCCGAGCTGCTTCTCGGGCTCCTCGTCGAAGACGGTGAGGACCTCGTGCAGGACCAGCCAGGACTCGTCCCCGGCGACCGGGGCCAGGACGCCGCTCACCTCCTGGCCGTGGAGGAGGCGGTGCCGCTCCACGAGCTGGCGGTGCAGGAGGACGTCGGTCTGGAGGTTCGGCGTGTAGTCGTTGACCCCGTGCCGGAGGAAGGCGTGACCGTTGTCCTGGACGTCCAGGATGCCCCGGGCGAAGAAGACGCCGTGCTTCTCCAGGCGCTGGCGGATCAGGCGCCGGAGAAGGACGCCCCGGGGCAGGCCGTGGGCGTCGTCGACGCCTTCCTTGGCTGCCTCCTCCTGGAGCTCGGGCAGGGCCAGGGCCAGGAGGCTGGAGAGTTGGAGCTCGGGCTTCTTGCGCAGCCGGGTGAAGGACTTGACCTGCTTCTGGTCCCAGGGCTCTTCCGGGGGCGGCGGCAAGGCGGCGGCGGGGACCTGGCGCCCGGGGGCGGGGGGAGCGGCCCCAGCGGCGCCGGCAAAGGCCGGCCGCCGGCGGCGCCGGCGACGCCGGCTGGGGGCCTCCAGGGAGGAGCTGTGATCTGCGGCCATGAGGCGAGGGGGCGGCGTCCGTTGGCTGCCGGCGGCGGGATGGCGCGCCGGGTGGACGGGGCGGAGGGTGCCGGGGCGGTCAGGAGGCCGCCGGCGGGCGGGGGGGCTGATCCCAGGAGGGCCAGCGCTCCCGCAGAGGCCGGGGCGGGACGGCCAGGAGCCGGGGCAGGAGAGGCTCGATGGAGCGAGCGAGCCGGGTGCGGCTCCCGCTGTTGTCCAGGATAGCATGCGCCCGGCCCTCCTTCTCCGCAAGAGGCGACTGGGCCGCCTCCCGAGCCCGCCACTCCGCCTCGCTCCAGCCGTGCCGGGCACGGGCCCGTGCGGCCCGGACCGGGGTGGGGGCGGCCACGAAGAGGAGGAGGTCGCAGAGGGCGTCGAGGCCCCGCTCCAGGAGCAGGGGCACGTCCAGGAGGGCCCAGGCCGGCCGGCCGGTGGCCTCCAGCTCCGCCAGCTCCCGGTGGAAGGCCTGCCGGACCCGGGGATGAAGGAGGGCCTCGACCTCCTCCCGGGCCCGGGGGTCGGCGAAGACCCGCTCGCCCAGGGCCCGGCGGTCCAGGGCGCCTCCGGGCCGGCGGAGGCCCGGTCCCAGGCGGGCCACCAGGGCGGCGACCACCTCCGGCTCGGCCAGGAGGGCGCGGACCCGGGCGTCGGCGTCCAGGACCCGGGTCTCCAGGGGGCATTCCGGGGGGGCGGCGGCCTCCAGGGCCCGGCCCAGGGCCCGGGCGGCGGTACTCTTGCCGGCGCCGACCCCCCCCAGGAGACCGAGGATCCGGAGCCCGGGGGACGGCGGCACGAGCATGGGCGCATCCTGCGCCCGGCTTGACCCCCGGGCAAGCCGCCCGTAAAAACAGCGTTTCCTGCCGGTCGCCATCGGGCTACCTCCGGCAGGCGGGTGAGCGGGAAGGGTCCCGCCGCCGCCCCCCCAAGCCAGCGCCCCCACCTCATCGAGGCCAGATCATGACCCTTCGTCAACGCGGTGCCGCCCAGGTCAGCCTCCTCTGGCTGATCCTCTCGGTGGTCGTGGCCGTCGTGGCCATCCTCTTCGCCTTCCTCCAGACCCAGGAAGTGTCCAGTCTGAAGGCGGATCTTGCGACCCAGCGCCAGGCCGTGGCCCAGACGGACCAGCGCTTCCGGGAGCGGGGCGACCAGCTGGTGGCCCTCTCCAAGGTCGTGGGCTTCACGGGCGAGAGCGCCACCGGCCTGACCAGCGTCGACGCCGTGACGGCAGCCCTGAAGGAGGCCCAGAACACCTTCGCCTCCGCCGGCAACGCCGCCACCCTGGAGAGCGCCGTGCGGGCCGCCGTGACCGACTACACGGCCCTGACCCGGCAGAAGGCCACGCTGGAGTCCGACGTCCGCCAGCTCCGCAGCGACCTCGAGGCCAAGACCCGGGCCGGCACCGATGCCCGGCGCCAGGCCGACCAGCGCATCGCCGAGCTGGAGCGCCAGCTCGAGGACCAGCGCAATGCCACCACCACCCAGGTGGTGAACCTGGAGCGGCAGCGGGACGACCTGCGCCAGCAGGTCCGGGACAAGGACAAGCAGCTCAACGAGCTCCGGGCCCGGATGGGCGAGATGGAGCGGCGTTTCAACGCCGAGCTGGCCTCCTACAAGATCCGCAACGACATCCTCTCGGAGAAGCTCAACGCCGTCTCTCGCCGGGCCGACCAGCCCGACGGCCACGTGCTGACGGTGAGCGCCGAGCTGGGGCGGGCCTGGATCGACCTGGGACGCAAGGATCGGGTGCGCCCGGGCATGGTCTTCGAGGTCCGGGACCGGCTGACTGGCCATGTCAAGGGCCGGCTGCGCATCCTCCGGACCGAGGACCGTCGCTCGGAGACCACCATCCTGGAGCAGGCCGACCGCTTCAACCCGGTGAGCCCCGACGACCAGGTCTTCAACACCGTCTACGACCCCGAACGGGAGCTTGTGGCGGTGCTCCGGGGCAACGGCTTCGGCCGCTACTCCGAGGAGGACCTCCGGACCATGCTCCACGAGGTGGGCATCCGGGTGGTGCGGGAGATCACCCCGGAGGTGGACTACCTGCTCATCGGCACGCCCTTCTTCGACACCGAGACCGGCGAGATGGTGCCCTGGAGCAGCGACGAGGTGTACAAGGCCGCCCAGGCCGCCTCGGTCCAGATCGTCCCCTTCCGGGATGCCATGGACTGGCTGGGCCTCTAGGCCTGTCGGGCCGTCCCCGCCTCCTTCCCGGGCCGCCGGCAGCCGCCGGCGGCCCGGGCTGCATCCGGGCCGCCGGGACGGGCCCGGCGGGGTCATAATCCCCGGCCCCCGGCATTCGCCATGCCCCGTCTCCCGGAGGATCCCGAGCAGGTTCGCATGCCCTTCAGTGCCCACCTGGAGGAGCTGCGCAGCCGCATCTTCCGCTCCCTGCTGGTGATCGGCGCCATCTTCCTGGGCGCCTGGACCCTGGCCATGGAGCCCCTGACCCGGGTCATCCTCCGGCCCCACGTCCGGGCGGTGGAGGCCCTGGGGGCGGAGGCGGAGCTACTCGGCCTGGAGACCAAGCTCCACGTCCTGGGGGTCGCCGAGGCCATCTTCTTCAAGCTCAAGCTGGCCCTCCTGGCGGCCCTGGTCCTGGGCCTGCCCTATCTCCTCTATCAGCTCTGGGCCTTTGTCGCCGCGGGTCTCTACCCCCGGGAGCGCCGGGTGGTGCAACGGGCGGTGCCCTTCGGCATGGCCCTCGGTGTCGCCGGCGTGCTCTTCGGCTACTTCCTGGCCATCCCGATGGTCATCCAGTTCCTCTACAAGGAGCTGGACCCGGACACCATGACCGCCGACATCCAGCTCTCCACCTACCTGACGGTCTTCCTCCTCCTGACGGTGGCCCTGGCCATCGTCTTCCAGCTCCCCCTCATCCTGGCCAGCCTCGGTCGGGCCGGCCTGGTGACCGCCGCCGGCCTGCGCCGCCGGCGCCGCCACTTCATCCTGGTGGCCTTCGTCTTCGGAGCCATGTTCACGCCCCCGGATCCCTACAGCCAGGTCCTCATGGCCGTGCCCACGGTCCTCCTCTACGAGTTCGGCGCCTTCCTCGTGGCCCTCCAGGAGCGCCGGCGGCCGGCGGCGGGAGGCACGGCGTGAGGCTCGGTCTCGTCGGCCTGCCTGGCGCCGGGAAGACCACCCTCTTCCGGGCCCTGGGCGGGCAACGGGAGAAGGTGCCCCACGCTCCCCAGGACGAGCGGCCGGTGGTGAGCGTCGAGGTGCCCGACCCGCGCCTGGAGTGGCTCCGGGACCTCTGGCAGCCCCGGAAGTACACGCCGGCCCGGGTGGAGTTCTGCGACCTGCCGGGCATTCCCGAGCGGGCCGTGAAGGGCAAGGCCGAGCTCCTGGCGGCGGTCCGGGAGTGCGACGCCCTGGCCCTGGTCCTCCGGGCCTTCGCCGCCGATCCCTACGGGGCCGGGCCGCCAGATCCGGCCCGGGACCTGGAGACCCTGCGCACAGAGTTCGTTCTCGGCGATCTGGCCGTGGTGGAGGGCCGCATCGAGCGGCTTCGGGCGAAGCTGCGCAAGCCTGGCCGGGACAAGGCCGAGGACGAGCAGGAGCTGGCCCTGCTCGAGCGCATCCTACCCCTTCTCGAGTCCGGTGAGGGCCTCACCGGCCTGGAGCTCCGGCCCGAGGAGGAGAAACGCATCGCCGGCTTCCAGTTCCTGGCCCGCAAGCCCCTGCTGGTGGTCCGCAACGCCGGCGAGGAGGATCTCGGCTCCCCCCCCCCCGAGACGCCGCGGGCCGGGGCGCCCCGGATCCGGCGGTGCCCCACCCGCGAAGAGGACGTGGCCGACCCGGAGCCCGAGGGGCGGGCCGGGTC
>CAYMFV010000201.1:0-5719 GCA_964389745.1 uncultured Planctomycetales bacterium
GCCGTGGCCCTTCTTGACCGGCCCCCGGGCTGGCCTAAGATGACCAGCCAAAGGCGTGCTCGGAGTGGCCTTTCCAGGCAGGTCGCGGGCCGGCCGGGCCGCTCCCATCCGGGCAACCAGGATGGCCACGAAGACCCGAGAATCCTCCCCCCAGGCGCCGCCGCTCCACGAATACCGTCCCGACCGACGAGGTTTCTTCTCGGTCATCGGTATGGCCTGGCTGGCCTTCGCCGGTGCCTCCGCAGCGGCCCTTTCCGTGATGGGCCGCTTCCTGTTCCCGAATGTGCTCTACGAGCCGATCCAGGTCTTTCGCGCCGGCTACCCGGACGACTATGCCATCGACGCGGTGGACGAGCGCTTCAAGGAGAAGTTCGGCGTCTGGATCGTGCGCAACCCCGAGGGCTTCTACGCCTTGAGCACGGTCTGCACGCACCTGGGGTGCACGCCGAACTGGCTGCCCACCGAGCTCAAGTTCAAGTGCCCCTGCCACGGCTCCGGCTACCTGATGAGCGGCGTCAACGTGGAAGGACCGGCGCCGCGGCCCCTGGAGCGCTTCCACATCAGCCTCGGGGAGGACGGGCAGATCGTCATCGACAAGACCCGGGTGTTCCGCCAGGAGAAGGGCCAGTGGGGCCTGCCGGGCAGCTTCCTGCCCTACCAGGCGGTGTGAGCCGGGCTGCCGTCTCCGTGCGTGACCTCGCCTCCGTCCTGATCCTCCCCGACCACCCAGTACCCGCATCGTGAAGAAGCTCCTGCTGTCCCTGCGCTCCAGCCAGGTCTGGCGGTCCATCTTCCGCCACGGTCCGCCGGTCACGCCGCGCAATCGGACCCTGGCCGTCCTGTCGAACTTCTTCCTGCACCTCCACCCGGTGAAGATGCGCCGCAGCGGCGTGCGTCTCTCCTACACCTGGTGCATGGGCGGGGTGACCTTCTTCCTGTTCCTGGTCGAGACCATCACCGGCCTCCTCCTGATGTTCTACTACCGGCCGACGGCGGAGTTCGCCTATGCGGACATCCAGGCCCTGGCCGCCCACGTCCCCCTGGGGATCATGCGGGAGATCCACCGCTGGGGGGCCCACGCCATGGTCATCACGGTGTGGCTGCACATGTACCGGGTGTTCCTGACCGGCTCCTACAAGCCGCCCCGGGAGTTCAACTGGAACGTCGGGGTCATCCTCCTGGTCCTGACCCTGCTGCTCTCCTTCACCGGTTACCTGCTGCCCTGGGACCAGCTCGCCATCTGGGCCATCACGGTGGGCTCGAACATGGCCCGGGCGACGCCGATCATGGGCCACGAGGGACCTTTCGCCGGCAACCTGACCTGGGAGGGGGTGAGCCTGATCCACGCCGGCAACGACGCCCGCTTCGCCCTGATCTCCGGCCGCTTCATCGGCGAGGCGACGTTGCTGCGCTTCTACGTGCTCCACTGCGTGGGCATCCCCCTGGGGGCCGCCCTGCTCATGGCTGTCCACTTCTGGCGCGTCCGCAAGGACGGCGGCATCAGCGGTCCCCTGTAGGCCCCGGGCTGACGAGGAGAGCAACATGTCGGTCTACGAGAGCTTCCAGGAGTTCGTCAACTTCCTGAGCGACCCGCGTCTCTACTTCTTCCTGAGCGTCGCCTTCCTCTTCGCCTTCCTGAAGTGGCGGTCTTTCTTCACGCGGCCGGCGGTGGCCCTCACCATGCTGGTCGCCACGGTGGGCTTCTTCGTCGCCGGCCTGGCCGATCGGGACTTCCGGCTCATCGCCCTGAAGCCGGACAACGTGCCCATCGCCGCCATGATCATGCTGGTGGGCTTCTTCACCTGGCTGGCTCTGCGCCGGGCGACGATCAACGACCAGCTCCGGGCCCGAGGCGAGCCGAACCTCGAGGAGCAGGTGTCCCGACAGAAGGTCTTCACCTGGCCGGACCTGGTCTACATCGAGCTCATCTGCCTGGTCCTGGTGAGCGTGCTCCTGATCGTCTGGTCGATCTACCTGAAGGCGCCCCTGGAGGAGCCTGCGGCCCTGTCCGAGTCGCCGAACCCGGCCAAAGCGCCCTGGTACTTCCTCGGCCTCCAGGAGATGCTGGTCTACTTCGACCCGTGGCTGGCCGGCGTGGTCCTGCCGAGCTTCATCATCGTCGGCCTGATGGCGATCCCCTACATCGACAGGAACCCCCGGGGCAACGGCTACTACACCTTCCGGGAGCGCCCCTTCGCCATCACGACCTTCCTGTTCGGCTTCCTGATCCTCTGGATCTCCCTGATCATCCTGGGCACCTTCCTCCGAGGGCCGAACTGGTCCTTCTTCGGCCCTTTCGAGTACTGGAACAGCACGCAGCTCGAGCCGCTGATCAACGTCGACCTGAGCGAGCTCTTCTGGGTGCGCCTCCTGCACCGCCCGCTGCCAGAGTTCTGGCTGGTCCGGGAGATCCCGGGCCTCCTCCTGGTGGTCGGCTACTTCGTGGTCCTGCCGGTGATCCTGGCGAAGACCGTCTTCCGGCGGATGTTCCTGGAGATCGGCTTCGCCCGCTACCAGGTCATGAGCTTCCTGTTCCTGCTCATGGCCCTGCTACCCATCAAGATGCTCCTGCGCTGGGCCTTCAACCTGAAGTACCTCGTGCAGATCAACGAATTCGCCCTCAACATCTGACGTACCGTGGCAGACCGAGGCGACACCCACTACGACATCCCGCGGTTGAACCGCTGGTTCCTGGTCAGCGCGGCCCTCCTCCTGGCCGCCACGGTGTGGATGGTCCTGGCCGACTGGGATCGGCCCTGGAAGGACTACCAGCGCCAGTACCAGGCCGTGGAGTACCAGCGGGCCGAGCAGCGCCTGGCCGAGATCGAGGCGGATCCCCAGTGGCTGCAGCAGCGGGAAGCCTTGCGCCGCCAGATCGCCGCCGTGGAGGAGCGCCTGGCCGGCGACGAGGCCTACCAGGAGGCGGTGGCGGCCCTGGAGGAGGCGGAGGGTGACGTCTACCGGGCCGACAGCGACCACAAGAACGCCAAGGCGGTCTTCAACTGGGAGCGCTTCCTACTCAACCAGGCCCGGGCGGCGGCCGGTCCCGAGGGCGTGGACACGAGCGTCTTCGCGGAGGCCCGCCAGCGCCTGGAGGAGGCGCGCCTGGCCCTGGAGGCAGCCACGTCCCGCCGGGACGCCTTGAAGGAGAAGGTGGCCGCCATGACCCGGGAGCGGGACGAGGCCCGCATCCGCCTGGAGAAACTGGAGGCCGACCTCAAGCTTGTGGAGAACCGGATCCGGGCCATGCGCCCGAGCGTCTTCAACCGGTTGCGGAACGCGCCGATGCTGGACTTCGTGGCCCCCAGCATCAAGGTGCGCAAGCAGGTCCTGGCGGATCTGCGCAAGAACTACAACTTCACGACGGTGCAGCGGGTGGACATGTGCGCCTCCTGCCACGTGGCCATCGACGACCCGAACTACGCGCCGGAGAAGCTGCCCGAGGGCGTGGCCGTGGACCCGGTGCTCGCGGCCCACCCTCGCCTCGATCTGTTCCTGGCGCCGAACTCGCCGCACCCCATCGAGAAGTTCGGCTGCACGGTCTGTCACGAGGGCGCCGCCGAGACCCTGGACTTCAGCCGGGCGGTGCACACTCCCGACGACGAGGCGCAGGAGGAGCGCTGGCACGAGGATCTGGGCTGGGAGCACTGGCACCTGTGGAACTGGCCGATGTACCCCCGGCGCTACACCGAGGCCGGCTGCTACGCCTGCCACGCTCTCGGCGGCACCCTGGAGACCATCGCCGAGGAGGCGCCCAAGCTCACCCGCGGCCTGCACCTCATGGAGGACCTGGGCTGCTACGCCTGCCACAAGATCGAGGGCTGGCGCGTCGAGCGCAAGCCCGGGCCGAGCCTGCGCGACGTGCCCGCCAAGATCGCGCCGGAGTTCGCCCGCTCCTGGATCGCCCGGCCCCGGGACTTCCGGCCCACCACACGGATGCCCCAGATCTTCCACCTGGAGAACAGCGTCTCGCCGGAGTGGGAAGACACGGCCATCGCCGCCATCCAGACCTACCTCTGGACCCAGGCCGACGGCAACCAGGTTGAGCCCATCCCCGCCGAGCTCCGGACCGCCGCCGACCCGGAGCGGGGCCGGGCCCTCTTCCAGCAGGTCGGCTGTACCGCCTGCCACAACTCCTCCGTCTCCGAGCCCCACGAGTACTCGGGCTTCGGGCCGGACCTGACCGGCATCGGCAGCAAGCTCTCCGCCGACTGGATGTACCGCTGGATCCTGGACCCCACCGCCTGGTGGCCGGAGACGCGGATGCCCGACCTCCGTCTCGAGCCCCAGCAGGCCGCCGACATCGCCCTCTTCCTGGCGGGCGAGCGGAAGGAGGACTGGAGCCCGCGCCTGGTGGCGGCCGCGCCGGAGGTCCTCCGGGAGCAGGCCATGGACTTCCTCCGCAGCCGGATGAGCCGGGCCGAGGCGGAACGCACCCTGGCCTCCTGGGAGCAGGAGGGGGGCGAGGAGAAGATCCTGGCCGAGGTCGGCCGGCGCTGGATCTCCCGGCAGGGCTGCTACTCCTGTCACGACATCCCCGGCTTCGAGACCTCGATGCCCATCGGCACCGAGCTGAGCGACTGGGGCAACAAGAACCTCCACAAGCTGGCCTTCGAGCGCTGGGATCGGAATGTCCCGGGCCACTTCGAGGGGGCAGTGGAGCCCTCCCGGCACGGCTTCGCCACCCTCAAGCTCTCCAACCCCCGGCGTTTCGACCGGGGCCTGGAGGTGGCCCCCATGGACCGGCTGCGGATGCCGGACTTCCACCTCCAGCCCGACGAGGTCGAGGCCATCACGACGGTGCTCCTGGGTCTCAAGGACGAGGCGGGGACCATCCGCCCGGCCGCCCGGCCCCAGGCGGATGCGGTGCGCGAGACCTTCGAGGCCGGTTCCCTCCTGGTGCGTCGGCGCAACTGCTATGGCTGCCACAAGTTCGAGATGGACTCGATCCGTGGCACCATCGAGTTCGGCGACGGCACCCTGGAGAAGGACTTCCACGGCATCGTCATGCTCGAGGACGAGGACGAGGAGGCCACCTACGTGCAGCTCTGGAAGACCGACCCGGACCTGGAGGTGGAGGACGAAGGCGCCGGCGCCATCGGCCAGGTGGCGGAACTGCTCTGGGAGTACAACGACGACGAGCCCTGGCCGATCCGGCGGGGCGCCGGCGGCGGCATCCTGCTGAGCCTCGCCAGCTACTACGTCGACTCGGGCGAGGTGGACGACACCATGCTCGCCTTCCCCCTCCTGCCGCCCATCCTCTACCGGGAGGGAGAGAAGGTCCGGGTGCCCTGGACGACCCAGTTCCTCCTGGCGCCCTACACCCTGCGTCCCTGGCTGATGGTGCGCATGCCCACCTTCCATTTCAGCGAGGATGAGGCCCGCGCCGTGGCCGGCTGGCTGGCCGCCGCCGCCATCTACGAGTGGCCCGAGCGCTACACCCGGGCCCTCCGGGCCAGCCGGCAGATGACCGTCGAGGCCCTGGCCGACGCTGCCCGGATCGCGCCCGAGCAGATCCGCAACGTCGAGGCCGGCCGGCGCTTCGACCGGACCGCCTTCGACAAGCTCCGGGCCTGGGCCGAGGCCCAGGGCTTCCAGTTCGAACCGCCGCCGCACCTGCCCTTCGAGGAGGTCCGGGAGCGCCGGCCCGAGTACCTGGCTGCGAAGGAGGCCGAGATCCCCGGCTACCTGGAGCGGTCGGCCGCCCTGGTGGGCAAGC
>CAYMFV010000202.1:0-5712 GCA_964389745.1 uncultured Planctomycetales bacterium
GGCGAGGGTGACGGGGCTCGAACCCGCAACCACCAGATCGACAGTCTGGTACGCTGACCAATTGCGCCACACCCCCGCGCAGGGCGGAAAAGTATAGGCAGGGGCCGGAAGGGGGTCAAGGACCCCGCCGGGGCTCAGGCGCCCGGGGCCGGGTCCGGGTGGGCCCGCTTGGACTCCTCCCAGAGGGCGTCCATCTCCTCCAGGGTCGCCTCGGCGAGGGGCTTCTGCAGGTGGGCCTCCACGTAGCGGAAACGGGCCTGGAAGCGCTCGATGGTCCGGCGCAGGGCCAGCTCGGGCTCGATGCCCGTCTTCCGGGCGACGTTGACCACGGCGAAGAGGAGGTCCCCGAGCTCGTGCTCGGCCGCCGCCCGGTCGCCGGCGGCCAGGGCGTCGCGGAGCTCGGCCCACTCCTCCTCCACCTTGTGGGCCGGGCCGTCCAGGTCCGGCCAGTCGAAGCCGGCGTTGGCCGCCTTCTGGCCCACCCGGAAGGCCCGCCGCAGGGCCGGCAGGGAGCGGGGCACCCCGGCCAGGGCCGAGGCGTCGCCGCCCTCCTCCTGGCGCTCGGCCCGCTTGATGGCCTCCCAGTTGCGGAGGACCTGGCTGGTGCCGTCCACCTGCACCTCCCCGTAGACGTGGGGGTGGCGGCGGATCAGCTTGGCGGTGATGCCCCGGGCCACGTCGGCGGCGTCGAAGCCCCGGTCCTCGCTGGCCACCCGGGCCACCATCAGCACCCCCATCAGGAGGTCGCCGAGCTCCTCCTGGACGGCGGCCATGTCCCCCCGGGCGACGGCGTCGGCCAGCTCGTGGCTCTCCTCCACCAGGTGGGGCACCAGGCTCTCCACCGTCTGCTTCGCGTCCCAGGGGCAGCCGCCGGGGGAGCGGAGGGTGTCCAGGACCTGCATCAGGCGGGCCAGGGCCTGAAGCTGCTCCTCGGGTACGGGGCGCTCCTCGGGAGGCATGGCGGGGGATTCTAGTCCCCGGCACCGCCCCGGAGCTCGGCCTCGGCCCGGGCCCGGAGGCGGCAGGCGTCGCACAGCCCGCAGGGGGAGCCGTCGGGCCCCGGGTCGTAGCAGGAGAGGGTCGCCTCCACCGGCACCCCCAGCTCCCGGGCCAGGGCCAGGATCTCGGCCTTGCGCATGTGCAGCAGGGGGGCGTGGATGCGCACCGGCTCCCCCTGGACCCCGGCCCGGGTGCCGGCCGCCGCGGCCCGCTGGAAGGCCTCCAGGAACTCGGGGCGGCAGTCGGGGTAGCCGGACCAGTCCAGGGCGTTGACCCCGATGCCCACGTCCCGGGCGCCCCGGGCCTCGGCCAGGCCCACGGCCAGGGACAGGAAGAGGAGGTTCCGGGCCGGGACGTAGGTCACCGGGATGTCCGGGGACACCGGCGCCAGGGGCTCGCCGGCCTTGGGGACCGGCAGGTCGGCGGTCAGGGCCGAGCCCCCCACCGCCCGGAGGTCCACCCGGAGGAGGACGTGCTCCCGGACCTCCAGGTGCCGGGCGAGACGCCGGGCGGCCTCCAGCTCGGCCCGGTGGCGCTGGCCGTAGTCCACGGTCAGGGCCACCAGGGGGTGCCCCCGGCGGGCCAGCCAGGCGGCCACGGTGACCGAGTCCAGGCCCCCGGAGAGGAGCACCACCGCCGGTCCGGGCCTATCCTGGGTCCCTTCCATGCCTCCCTGCCGGCCGCTGCGGCTGGAAGCCCGGCCGGCCTGCACTAATGCTAGCCGGGCGCCTCCCGGCCCCGCCGGCCGGGGCGCCCCCGAAGGAACATGAGCACCCTCACCGAGAACGCCGTCCTGGAGGCCCTCCGCCGGGTCCAGGATCCCGACCTGCACAAGGACATCGTCAGCCTCGGCTTCGTCCAGGACCTGCGGATCCAGGATGGCACCGTCGCCTTCCGCCTGGTGCTGACGACCCCGGCCTGCCCGGTCAAGGAGATCCTGAAGAAGGAGGCCGAGGAGGCGGTGGCGGCTCTGGAAGGGGTAACGGCGGTCGAGGTGGAGATGTCCGCCCAGGTCAAGTCCAGCCTCCAGCCGGGCAACATCCTCGGCGACGAGGTCAGGAACGTGATCGCCGTCACCAGCGGCAAGGGCGGGGTCGGCAAGTCCACGGTGGCGGTGAACCTGGCCGCGGCCCTGGCCGGCAAGGGGGCCCGGGTCGGCCTGCTCGACGCCGACGTCTACGGGCCGAACGTCCCGGTCATGATGGGCATCCAGGAGAAGCCCCGGGGCGCGGGCAACGGCAAGATGGCGCCCCTGGTGGCCCACGGCATCGAGACCATGTCCATCGGCTACCTCCTCGAGGACGGCCAGCCGGTGATGTGGCGGGGCCCGATGCTCCACAAGGCCCTGGAGCAGTTTCTGAAGGACGTGGACTGGGGGCCGCTCGACTACCTCCTGGTGGACATGCCCCCGGGCACCGGCGATGCCCAGATCAGCCTGGCCCAGCTCGTCCCCCTCACCGGGGCGGTGGTGGTGACCACTCCCCAGGAGGTCTCCCTGACCGACGTCCGCCGGGCCATCTCCATGGCCCGCCAGGTCCGCTGCGAGATCCTGGGAGTGGTCGAGAACATGACCGGCGAGATCTTCGGCCGGGGCGGGGGCCAGAAGGTGGCGGAGACCTTCCAGGTGCCGTACCTGGGCGAGGTGCCCCTGGACGCCAGCGTGCGCCAGGCGGGGGACGCGGGCGAGCCGGTGGTCCTGGCGCAGCCGGAGGGGCCCGTGGCCCGGGCCTTCCAGGAGATCGCCGGGCGGCTGGCGGCGGCGGTGGCCACCCGCCAGGCCCACAGCCTGCCCGTCCTCCAATAACCGATACTGGCCCCATCGGCTGGAGTCGCGGCCACGCAAGTCCGGACCCCAACTGGACTTGCGACGGAATCGCAGCCCCGGGCGTGAACCGTGCCGCAGCATCGCCGGAAGTCCGGACGGGCTCCGGAGGCAAGGCCGAGGGGAACTCCAGCAAGTGGGGCCAGCTTTCTATACTGGTTCCCGGTCCCCCCAGCTCCCCGACCGCCTCCCCGCGACCGGGCGTGATGGCTGTACCCAGGGACCATGCGCATCCTCCTCCGCCTCGCGGCCCTCCTCGCCCTGGCCGCCCTGCTCGGCTGGCTCTTCCTCCAGGAGTCCCCCACCGGGCCGGAGGCCCCGCCGACCTCCACAGGGGCCACCGGCACGCCTGTCGCCGTGGCGCCACCGCCCGCAGGGGCCACGACAGGCACCCGGGAGGCCCCACCGGTCCCGACCGCCGGTCCCCGGCCGGAGAAGGAGGGCAGCGGCCGCTTCCACCTCCCAGGGCTGGTTGTGGACGAGGCCGGTGCCCCGGTGCCCGGGGCCTGGGTGGCCGCCTACTCCTCGCCCTTCCCCCTCCTCGACTTCGAGCAGGACCTGGCCGAGATCCTGGAGCGCCCCCTGGACTTCGACCTGACGCCCCTGGCCGCCACATTCGCCGACCAGGAGGGACGCTTCGAGCTCCGGGGGGTCCCGGGACGGACCCTCTACCTCCTGGCCCGGGCCCGGGCCCGCCTCACACCCCGCCGGGTCCGCATCCTCTCCCGCCAGCTCCTCGAGGAGGACGGCGTGGTCCTGCGTACCGTCCCCGGGGCCGTCCTCGCCGGCCGGGTCCTCGGCCCGGACGGGGCGCCGGTCGCCGGTGCCGAGGTCCTGGTGGGGCCGGGGATCAAGTACCTGATCGCCGCCTTCCGGAACCGCTCCTTCTTCATGGACCGGGCCCGCACTGACGCCGCGGGCCGCTTCGAGGTGCCGGCGGTGCCGGCGGGCATGCGTCTCACCGTCTACGCCTTCGCCGGCGGCGTCCGGGCCGCCGGCGGCGAGTTCGGCCCGCTGCCGGCCCACGGGACCGGCGAGGTGTCCCTGCGGGTGGCGCCCATGGCCTCCCTCTCCGGCCGGGTGCTCGATGACGCCGGCAAGGGGCTCCGGGGCGTCCAGGTGGTGGCCGTGCCCCTGGACCTGCGCCAGGTCCTGCCCTTCGCCCGGGACATCCCGGCCTGGACGGCGCGGAGCGGTGCCGAGGGGCGCTGGGCCTTCCCGGAGCTGCCGGCTGCGACCTACCTGCTCCTGGCCCAGGGACGCCAGGGCCGGGCCGCCCCGGTGACGACGCCCGTCACCGGCCCGGGCGCCGTCGCCCCGGACATCACCATTGCCCCCCCCCTGGAGGTCCAGGGCCGGGTCGTGGACGGCGAGGGACGGCCGGTGGTCGGCGCCCTGGTCCGCCTGCAGAGCATCCCCGTGGCCGCAGGGGGGGGGAAGTCCCGGCGCAACCGGGCCTCCTTCCTGCTCGAGGCCGCCCAGGAAATCCTGCCCGAGATCCTGCCCGCCGCCACCTGGGACCGCACCGGCGCCGAGGGCCGCTTCCGGCTGCCGGCCTGGCGGAAGGCGCGCCTCCGGGTGGAGGCCACGGGCTACCCCGAGACCGACTTCGACCTGGAGAAGCTCCCCGAGGGTAAGGAGCCGGTGCTGTTCCTGGCTCGCCCCGGCGCCATCGAGGGCGTGGTGGTGGACGGCGCCCAGGGCCGCCCGGTGCAGTTCTACCTGGTCCGTGGGAAGCACCAGGGGGCGGAACCCGGCACCGTGCCGGAGGTCAAGGAGGACGAGCACCTGCTGCAACCCCGGAGCTCCTGGCGGGCCAACGTCGAGGCTTCCTTCCTGTGCGACCGGGAGGATGGCCGCTTCCGCCTCCACGGCCTGCCGCCCGGCTCCTGGACCATCATCGTCGAGGCCGAGGGCTACGCCAGCGCCAGCGTGGAGAAGGTGGCGGTGCGCAGCGGCGAGACCACCCGGGGCGTGGTGGTGGGTCTCGACGCCGGCGCCGTCGTCTCCGGGGTGGTCCTGGACGCCGCCACCGGCGCCCCCGTGGCCGACGCCACGGTCACCGTCGGCCGGGGCGAGGAGTCCGGCTTCGTGGCCATGCTCCAGGGCCTGGAGCGGAGCACCGCCATGGCCCAGAGCGCCGCCGACGGCAGCTTCCGGGTGGCCGGGGTGGAGAGCGGCGCCGACCACGTGAACGTCCTGGCCGACGGCTACGCCACCGCCTCCCTGAAGATCCCCGAGGTGGACGCCCACGAGGAGCGGGAGGGGGTGCGGGTGGAGCTGGGCCGGGGTGGCACCATCACCGGCCTGGTGAGCGACCGGCACGGCATGCCCCTGCCGGGACGCATGGTCGGCGCCCTGTCCATCCAGTCCCGGGACTTCCAGCAGACCGCCACCGACGCCGACGGCCGCTACCGCATGGAGCACATGCGCCCGGGCTCCTACTTCCTCCTGACGGCGGCCCTGGACGACGACTCCCTGTTCACGGGCAACCTGGCGGCCATGCTCACCTCCTCCCGGATCGTCACGGCCTGGGTCCAGGAGGGACAGGAGACGGTGGTGGACATCGTCGACCCGGCGGCCGGCGGCTGCCGGCTCCACGGCCGCATCCTGAAGGAAGGCCGTCCCCTGCCCGAGGCGGACCTGGCGGCCTTCGGCACCGAGCGCACCGGCCTCCTGGACTTCCGCATGTCCATGGCCCGGAGCAACGTCGACGGCAGCTTCGTCTTCCGCAACCTGGCCCCCGGCGAGTACGTCCTGAACGTGGAGGCCGAGGGCTGGCGAGGGCGGTTCCTGGTGGACGTCCCGGACCTGCCCGAGCACTACCTCGTCCTGGAGGTGCCCCGGACCCGGGTGAGCGGCCGGGTCCTGGCGGCCGGCAGCGGCCAGCC
>CAYMFV010000203.1:0-5659 GCA_964389745.1 uncultured Planctomycetales bacterium
GCCGTCCTGGCCCCGGAGCTCGCCCAGGAGCCCGAGCCGCCCCCCCCCGAGGGGGCGGCGCGCCTGGCGGCCCGACTGTTCCGGGAGGCAGCTTTGGGTACGGCGCACCTGCACGCCAACGGCGTCCGGCACCGGGATCTGAAGCCTGGCAACGTGATGGTCACCTGTGAGGGCCGACGGGCCGTGATCATGGACCTGGGGCTGGCCGCCGTGGCCGACGCCACCTTCGCTCTGACCCGGGCCGGCGGCGGCGTCCTGGGCACCCTCCGCTACGTCGCCCCCGAGGTCCTGGAGGATGGCACCGTGGACGCCGTCCGCTGCGACATCTTCTCCCTCGGCGCCACCTTCTGGGAGCTTCTGGCCGGCCGCCCTCTCCGCCAGGCTGACAGCGAGAACGATCTGGTCCAGGCCATCCTCCGCGGCACGCCCCCCCCCCTGCGGCGGGCGGCTCCCTGGGTGCCCGGGGACCTGGCCCGGATAATCGAGAAGGCCACCAGCCGGGACCCGGCCCTGCGCTACTCCGACGCCCGGGCCCTGGCGGCCGACCTGGAGGCCTTCCTCGAGGACCGGCCGGTCCAGGCCCGGGGCCCCTCCCCCCTCTACCGCCTGCGCCTGCACCTCCGCCGCAACCGCCGGGTGGTCCAGGTGGCGGCCGCCGCCCTGCTCCTCCTGGCCGGGGCGGGGGCGTGGTTCCTGGACACCGCGACCAGCGAGCGGGCCCGGCGGGAGCGCCTGGGTGCCGCCACGGCCTCGGCCATCGACGCCCAGCTCGAGCGGGTGGAGGACGCCCTCCTTCGGGCCCCGGAGCCGTCCCTCCGGGGCCGCCTCCGGGGAGACCTGGCCCTGGTGGCGAGCCTGCGCCGGAGCCTGGAGAACGCGGCCGCCGGCGACACCCGGCTCCTGGCCGCCCGGGCGATCCGCCTGGAGGGGGACCTCCTCCGGGCCATGGACCGGCAGCGGGAGGCGGCTGTCCACTGGGCCCTGGCCCGGAACGGCCTGGCGAGTCTGCCGGCGGACGCTCCCGGCGTCGCCAGCGAGACGGTCCGGATCCACCTGCGCCTGGCAGAAGCCGCCCGCCTGGCCGCCCGGCCAGAGGAGGGCCGGCGGGAGCTGGCCCGGGCCCGGGACATCCTGGACGGCCTCCCCCGCACGCCCGGGGGTGCCCGGGATGCGGCTCCCGATCAGGCCAGGCTCCGCTCCGCCCTCCTGGAGGAGAGCGCCCGCCAGGCCCTGGAGGCAGGTCGGGCGAGGGAGGCCGTCGACCGGGGCCGGGAGGCTGTCGAGCTCCGGCGGCGCACTCTCGAGCAGGCCTCCCGGGACGCCGAGGCCCGTCACGCCCTGACCGTCTCCCTCCTCTCCCTGGGCCAGGTCCTGCTCCAGGAGGGGCCGACCGGGGCGCCGGACGCCGCCTCCCTGGCCCGGGAGGCCGCGGGGCTCTGCCGGACGGCCCTCGAGGGGGACCCCGGCGACCGCCGGGCCAGCCTGGAACTGGCCCTGGCCGTGGGCCTGGCCGCCCATGCCAACCGCCTGGCCGCGCCGGAGGACCCGGAGACCCTGGCGCGAGCCGTGGCCGGGCTGGGCGAGGCCCTGGACCTGGGCCTGGCGCTCCTGGCGGAGGAGCCGGACTGGCCCTGGGCCGCCCGCCAGCAGAGCCTGCTCCACGCCTGGCTGGCGGAGGCGTGCCGGAGCAGGCAGGGTGAGCTGCCCGCCATCGAGGAGCTCCGGAAGGCGATGGAGTGGGCCCGCCGGGCGGCCCGGGCCCGGCCGGGGTCGCCGCGCCTGGCCGGGGACGCCGCCGAGGCCAGCCTGGCCCTGGCTCGGGCCTGCCTGTCGGTGCAGGAGCTCGGTGTGGCCGGCCTGGCCTGCGAGGAGGCGGAACGTGCCCTGGCCCCCTTCACCGGGCGCCTGACCGCGAGCCCCCGCCTCCTCCAGACCTGGATCGGCGTCCAGGTGGCCGGCATCCACCTGCGGATGCTCTCGGACCCGCCGGCGCCGGCCGCCGCCCACGCCCGGGCCTGTGCCATCCTCGAGAAGGCAGGCTTCCTCCCTGGCAACCTGGCCACTTGCCGGGAATGGGTCCTCCCGGCCCTCCTGGAGCCCATCGAGGGCACATGGAAGCCTCCTGCCCTGGCGGAGACGGCCGGCCTCCGGGGCCGGGAGGCGCTGGTCTTCGCCCGGGTCTACCTGGCCCGAGGTCACGACCGGGCCGAGCTCGCCTCCCTGCTCCGGGCGGCCGGGGAGGCCGGTCCCATGGAGGAGATCTGGCTGGACGCCGGCCTCCTGGTCGCCAGGGCCTGCGCCGCCAGGGCCCGGGCCGCCCCGGATCCCCAGGAGCAGGCCGTCCTCCTGGAGCGGGCCCGGGAGGCCCTGGCGCGCTGGATCGACGCCTGCTCCCGGGAGAGGGAGCGGCTGCGCGGCTGGCTGGGCATGGCCGGAGCGGTGGCCGCCCGGGAGGCCCAGGGGGACGTCCGCGCCCAGATCCGCTGGCTGGAGCAGCGCCTGGCCGACGCCCGGGACGCCGATTCCGCCCTGGATCCCCTCCGGGGCGGGGCGGACTTCGCAGCCCTCTTCGCCCGCCCGTAGTCGGCGCCGGGGGGGGCGGCCGGATCAGACGTCCGGCGGCAGGACGTAGCGGGCCGGTGTCGGGTCCCAGGTCACCTGCCAGGTCCGGGTCTTCGCCGGGGTCGTGACCGAGTCGACGCCTGCGGTGTCGAAGTCCGCCTTCACCTCGAGCATCGCCTTGGCCACGCTGGTCGTCCCCTCCGGAGCCCCGAGGACCTGGGCGGCATCCACCCGGTAGGCCTCGACGACCCCGTAGAGGGCTGCGGGCAGGTTCTTGAGGCTGGCCACGAGGACGCTCCAGAGGGCGTCTGCCACCTCGGCGCTCTCGAGCGCCGGGTAGTTCGGGGTCTTGCCGCCTTCGTCCATCCAGATCTCGATCACACCGATCTTCTTCATTCCGCCTCCTCCGGGGATCCCACCCATTCCGTGTACTCCTGGAAAACAGCCGGTGTTTCCGGCCTTGTCTCCTGCAACCCCTTTTACCGGCGCGGAGCCTGGGCTACAGCCTTTTCCGGGCCCGAGGCCGGGACGGAGGCGTCGCTAGAATGCGCCCCTTTGCCTGCCCGCAGCCACGGGCTCGGGAGGGAGGAGCGCCGGAAACCCCGGTCACGAGAGAGAGCCATGCCGCGCATCGAGTCCACGCCCGAGATGGTCCGCCAGGTCTACGCCGCCATGCGCCAGCGCCTCGAGGTGGTGCGGCGGCGCCTGGGACGCCCCCTGACCCTGGCCGAGAAGATCATCCTCGGTCACCTGGACGACCCCGAGGGCCAGGAGCTGGCACCGGGCAGGGCTTACCTGATGCTCCGGCCGGACCGGGTCGCGATGCAGGACGCCACCGCCCAGATGGCCCTGCTCCAGTTCATGTCCGCCGGGCGGGACGAGGTGGCGGTGCCCACCACCGTCCACTGCGACCACCTCATCCGGGCCCGTTCCGGCAGCACCGAGGACCTGGCCCGGGCCACCGAGGAGAACCGGGAGGTCTACGACTTCCTGGAGACCGTCAGCGCCCGCTACGGCATCGGCTTCTGGCGGCCGGGCAGCGGCATCATCCACCAGGTGGTGCTCGAGAACTACGCCTTTCCCGGCGGCCTGATGATCGGCACCGACAGCCACACGCCGAACGCCGGCGGCCTGGGCATGTGCGCCTCGGGCGTGGGCGGCGCCGACGCGGTGGACGTCATGGCCGGGTTCCCCTGGGAGGTGCTGCAGCCGAAGCTCATCGGCGTCAAGCTCACGGGCCGGCTCCAGGGCTGGGCCTCGCCCAAGGACGTCATCCTCAAGCTCCTGGGCATCCTCACGGTGAAGGGCGGCACCAACCACATCGTCGAGTTCTTCGGCGAGGGCTGCGCCAGCCTCTCCTGCACCGGCAAGGCCACGGTGTGCAACATGGGCGCCGAGCACGGCGCCACCTGCTCGGTCTTCCCCTTCGACGAGCGCATGGCCGCCTTCCTGGCGGCCACCGGCCGGGAGGAGCTGGCCGCCCTGGCCGCCGAGCACCGGGACCTGGTGACCGCCGATCCCGAGACCGCGGCCGAGCCCGAGCGCTTCTACGACCGGGTGATCGAGATCGACCTGGACACCCTGGAACCCCACCTGGTGGGCCCCCACACCCCCGACCGGGCCCGTCCGATCAGCGCCCTGAAGGAGGAGGTGCCCCGGGAGGGCTTCCCGGCCGAGCTCTCGGCGGCCCTCATCGGCTCCTGCACCAACTCCTCCTACGAGGACATTGGCCGGGCGGTGGACGTGGCCCGGCAGGCGAAGGAGCACGGCGCGACCATGCGCACGAAGCTCCTGGTGAGCCCGGGCTCGGAGATGATCTTCCACACCATCCGCCGGGACGGGCAGATGGAGGCCCTGGAGGCCGCCGGCGCCACGGTCCTGGCCAATGCCTGTGGCCCGTGCATCGGCCAGTGGCAGCGGGACGACATCGAGAAGGGGACGCGGAACAGCATCGTCACCTCCTTCAACCGCAACTTCCCGGCCCGGAACGATGCCAACCCCGAGACCCTGGCCTTCATCGGCAGCCCGGAGATCGTCATGGCCCTGGGTCTGGCCGGCCGCCTCGACTTCGATCCCCAGCGTGACGAGCTGGAGGGGGCCGACGGCGCCCGCTGGCGCCTGCAGCCGCCGGCGCCGGCCCCGGACATCCCGCCCGCGGGCTTCGAGCGCCGGGTCGAGGGCTACCAGCCCCCCCCCGAGGACGGCCGCAGCGTCGAGGTGAAGGTCCGGCCCGACAGCGAGCGCCTGCAGCTGCTCACGCCCTTCCGGCCCATTCCCCTGGAGAAGTACCGGCGCATGCCCCTGCTCCTGAAGACGAAGGGCAAGACCACCACCGACCACATCAGCCCGGCGGGGCCCTGGTTGCGCTTCCGGGGGCACCTGGACAACATCTCCAACAACATGTTCACCGGGGCGGTGAACGCCTTCACCGGCGAGCGGGGCACCACCCGGGACCTGCTCGGCGGCGAGACCGGCCGGCCCGTGCCCGAGGTCGCCCGCCACTACAAGGCCGAGGGCCTGCCCTGGGTGGTGGTGGGCGACGAGAACTACGGCGAGGGCAGCAGCCGGGAGCACGCGGCCATGTGCCCGCGGCACCTGGGGGCAGCGGCGGTGATCGTCCGCTCCTTCGCCCGCATCCACGAGACCAACCTGAAGAAGCAGGGCGTCCTGCCCCTGGTCTTCCAGGACCCGGCCGACTACGAGAAGGTCCGGGAGACCGACCGGGTCAGCCTGGAGGGTCTCGAGACCCTCGCCCCGGGGAGCACGGTGGTCGCCGTCTTCCACCACGAGGACGGCAGCGAGGACCGGGCCGAGCTGCGCCACACCCTGAACGCCGAGCAGATCGGCTGGTGGCGGTCCGGCTCCGCCCTCAACACGCTGCACAAGGAAGGGGCGGGGGCCGCTCGCTAGCCCCCCACCTCCGTCTCCGGTCGAGCCCGGTCAGAAGAGCAGCCACACCGTGCCACCGGTGCGCCGCCGCGGGCCCGGCGGGGGCGGCGGCGGCTCGGGCGCCAGGGGCGCAGTCGGGCGCCGCTCGGCCTGGAAACGCTCCAGCGCCCGGCCGAGGCGCCGGACCTGCTCCTCCAGGCGCCGGACC
>CAYMFV010000204.1:0-5630 GCA_964389745.1 uncultured Planctomycetales bacterium
GCGGGGGCGGCGATGGCGGCGACTCCTCCCAGATCACCAACGCCGAGACGCCCCGAGGCGAGGCCGGAGACGGGCCCTTCGGCACGCCGCTGGCCGGCGGCCAGGGGGGGGAAGGGTGCTTCCAGCAGGCCGAGTTCCTGGCCGAGACCTCGGATTACGGCTCCGGGCGCCTCACCGCCGGCGGTGCTGCCGGGGGCACCTTCGCCCAGACTCCCAACGAGGCCATCCTCTGGACCCGCTGGACGGGCTTCGACAATCCTTCCGACTTCGACAACCTCGGCCCGGACCACGACCCCACGCGGCATCCTCTCTTCGATCCGGCCACCGTCCTGGGCGGCGAGGCCGGGATGCGCGGTTCCTCCTTCGAGAGCGAGAAGGACCCGACGGACACCCGCCCCAGCGGCCCCTACGGCATGGAGGACGAGTCCGCGGACCGGAGCACATACGACGGCTCCGACGGCGACCCGGGCTGGGCTCCCGACTGGCGCGACGACTACATCGATCCGCCCTGGGACAGTGACTACAACAACTTCCCCGAGGACTCCTTCTTCTTCGCCGGCATGGCCCCGGCGGACATCTACCCGCAGTGGGCCCAGGGGCACTCCGTCTTCGGGCCCGATCCTGGCTACAGCAACGGCGGTCCCTTCCTGCAGGGCGATGCCCTGGGCACGGCCAACGACTTCTGGGGCCGGCGTCTCACCACCTCCGGGCAGGTCGTGGTCGGGGAGCTCCTCTCCCCCTGGGCCGGCTACGGGGGCGGCGGGAGCGGCGATTCCCAGGTCCTGCGGCGTCTGGAGTCCGGTGTCTACCGGCCCCTGGACTCCCTCTATCCCGATCGTCCCTGGAACGTGACCGGCGGGCCCAACACCGTTGTCTATCGCAAGGGCGCTCCTGGCGGCGGCGGTGGCGGGCAGCTCCTGGTCATGGCCATTGGCTGGATCAGGCTGGGGAGTGCGGCCCGGGTCTCGGCCGATGGCGGCATCGGCCACGGCGGTGAGTCCATCATCTACTCCTACAGCCAGGTGAGCGGCAGTGGCGGCGGCTCCGGCGGCCACGTGGTCCTGCAGAGTGCCACTGGCCTGGATCTTTCCGCCATCCAGCTCAGCGAGGATCCGCTCACCGGCGATCCGATCCCGGTGGACGACATCGTCACCGCCATCGGCGGCCGGCGGGGCTGGTCCGAGAGCAAGCTCAACAAGTACAAGGGCAACATGGACGGCAACGGCGACTTCATGATCGGCCGGGGGGGGGCCGGCGGCAACGGAGTCATCCAGGTGCACGTCCCGGATCCTGGTGCGGACATCCTCTGGCACTCGGCATGGGCCACGCGCTTCGACATCTGGATCCACGGCGGCCCCGGGGGCAGCGTGGACGTGGACCGGGTGGAGGAGATCCTGGGCCTCTACTTCACGCCCCGGCCCTATGTGCTGATTCCCTTCTTCGCCTCCCGCTCCCAGATCGCCAGCACCTGGATCGACACCGGCCTGGCCTGGCTGCGCAACCCGAACGGCGGCCCGGACGATGACTACCCCAAGTGGGCCAACAGCCTGCTCCAGTTCGACGGCATCGACCCGGCCGACGGCAGGGTGCTGACCTCGGGCACCCGGGTGGCGGCCCTGCCGAACGTGGTCGAGGCGCCGGCGGCCAGTGCCTCCTTCCAGGCCTTCGATGTGACCGTGACCGGAGCCTCGGCCCTCTTCGCGCCCCACTTCCTGCGCCATCCCCGGACCCTGGTCGGCTACGACGTGCTGCCGAACCTGGCCGATCCGAACGTCAGCTTCGAGATCGTCGCGGCCGAGTACGACCGGCCCCGGGACGTGATGACCCTGTACACCCGGAGCAGCGACGGCGCCATGAGCGTCTTCGTCGGGGCGAGCTGGGCGGTGCGGCCCAAGTTCTTCCGGGTGGACACGGCCGGAGCCAAGGACGCCCTGCCGGCCTCCACGGCCGTCTTCCTGGAGTTCCAGGGGGCCGACGATCCCGACGACCCGGCCACCTACAAGCCGGAGCCCGGGAACGTGGTCGCCTGGACCTCGGACCTGTCGCTGCTCGAGGGCTGCCGCTTCATCCGCTGGCGGATGACCTTCGACATCGACGCCCAGGGCCAGGGGGTGAGCCTCACGAGCCCCCGGCCGTCGGTGGACTACCTGAAGATCCCCTTCGTCTGGTAGGCCCGGGGCTGGTCCCCTCAGCGGTGGTGGTTCTGGAAGAAGAGCCACAGCTCCTCGTTGGCATCGATGTCCCGGTTCACGGGGTCGCCGATGGCGGAGCTGTGGCCGGGCCACGAGTGGCCGCCGTCGATCAGCCACCAGTAGTGGATGTCCGCACCGGTGGCCGGGGCGTCGCCCTCCCAGCGCTCGGCCTTGCCCCGGCGCTCCGCCGGCGCCGCCGGCACCTGGGCCCCGTTGAGCTGGATGAAGGGCCGGAGGGTGTCCGGCTGGCTGCGGAAGTCGACCCCGGAGACCCCGCAGCCGAGGCCGCCCTGGAAGGGCACGTGGCAGTCGAGCCGGCCGTGGAAGGCGATGATCGGGATGGGCAGGGGCGGCATCCCGTCCACGCCCAGGGCGCCGGCGTTGGGGGCGATGGCGACGATGCGGTCGGCCGCCTCCATGGCCAGGCGATAGCACATCATGGCGCCGTTGGAGTGGCCGGTGGCGAAGACCTGGCCCGGATCCACGTTCCACTCCTGGGCGATGGCATCGAGCATGTCCCGGGTGAAGCGAACGTCGTCCACACCGTGGTCCCGGGCCCAGCCGCAGCAGTCGCCGGCGTTCCAGGTCTCGAAGAGGAACCAGGGGGCGCCGCCGAGGCTGCCGGTGCCCTCGGGGAAGGCCAGCAGGAAGCCGTACTTGTCCGCGGTGACCACGAGCTCGCTCTGGCCGGCGAACTGGCGGGCATTGCCGCCGCCGCCGTGGAAGGCCAGGAGCAGGGGCGTCGGTACCAGGGGATCGTAGGTGGGCGGCACGTGGACCCGGTACCAGCGGGTCCGGCCACCGCTCCGGATGGAACGCAGGAGCAGGGAGGACGTCGGCGGCTCCTGGTCCGAGGGGCGCAGGTCGGCCGCCGCCGGGGCCGCGGGCAGGAGGGCGAGGAGGAGGGCAGGCCACATGGCAGGAAGGAGCCCGGATGCGCCGGCGGGAGGACGCCGGTCCCGGCCGGCAACCCGGCCCGAGGCCGCCGGTGTCGCCAACCCTACCCTACCGCTGGCGCCTGGACGGCCCCAGGAGCTCGAGCAGGACCAGGAGCAGGGCCAGGGCATAGGCCAGGCCGAAGGCGGCGCCGCCGGCGACCATCACCGAGACCCCGGCCAGGCTCCAGCGGGCCAGCCACATGCCGCCGAGGTCGGCCAGGAGCCCCAGGCCCAGGAGGGCGCACAGGCCGTGGCGGAGCCAGGTCGCCCAGCCGGTGAGGAGCAGCAGGGCGCCGGCCGCCAGGGCGAGGAGGGGCATGGTCTGGGCGTGGGCGTGGGTGCTCACCACCAGGATGTCCAGGGGCACCGGGGCCAGCTCCTTGGCGAAGGCCATCCGGCTCACGTCCTGCCAGTCCTCGAGGGGGATCTCCTCGCCGATGCCCTCGCCCTCGGTGGCGCCCCGGGCGTGGCAGCGGAGGCAGCGCTCCTCCAGGATCTCGGCCGGGGTCGGCTCCTCGCCGGCGTCGAGGGGGTCGTAGCCCTGGTAGGGGTCCTCGCCCTCCAGCCAGGTGAGGAGGAGCTGCCGCTCCCGGGCGTCCTCCAGGTAGCGGCGGCCGTGCTCGCCGGCCACCGCCCGGCGCAGGGGAGCCTCCCGGAGGACGCCGTGGTAGAGGGCCTGGAGGTCGAGGAGGGAGAGGGCCGGGTCCTCGTCCTTGGGGCCGTGGTGCTGGCGGATGTAGGCCAGGGAGGCCAGGTAGCCCCCGGCCAGGACCAGGACCAGCCCCGCCAGCCCGAGACGCACGGCGAGCGCCGCCTCCCGGAGGCGCGGCCAGCCCATCTCAACCCTCCTGGAGGGCCAGGTCCTCGGGAGCGAGGGTCAGCTCCCCCCCCTCGGCGACCGCCCCGTGGGCGTGGATCCCCAGGAGGGCGGCGCGGACGCCCGCGGCCACGTCGGCGGCCACCGGCAGGTCCTCCAGGACCGACTTCAGGAAGTCCTGGAGGGCGTAGTAGAGGGGCGGCTCGGGCAGGCCGATGCCCTCCTTGAGGCGGCCCTGGGCGGCCAGCTTGGTGGCGTCGGCGATGAGGATGATGCCCTCGTCGTTGTGGAAGCGCTCCCGGGCGGCGTAGACCTCCCAGCCCTGGACCGGGGCCTCGGCCTCCTTGAACATCCAGCCGAAGGTGTCGGCGAGGCGCACCGTGGCGTTGCTGCCCCGGATCTGCTCGTACTGGCCGCCGATGGAGGAGGCCAGGGAGCCCTGCCAGGTGGCCACCAGGCCGCTGGCGTGCTCCACCACCAGGTGCACGGTGTCCGGCACCCGGCGGCCGTCCTCGTAGTAGCGGAGGGAGCCGTGTCCCCGCAGGCGCACCGGCTGCTCCCGCTTCTGGAACCAGTAGAGGGTGTCGAGCTGGAGGCTCGCCAGCTCGCCCTCCAGGCCGAGGCTCACCGCGGGGTTCAGCCGCCAGCCGTGGTCGCCGGGGCCGCCGTCACCGGAGCCGGGCTGGCCCCAGGGGATCTTCCGGTTCCAGACCGCCTCCATGGCCACGTTCCGGTCCAGGGTGCCCGAGAGGACGAAGGACCGGGCCAGGCGATAGACCGGGTTGCTCCGGGAGGTGAGGCCCACGGCGCAGCGCCCCCGGGCGGCGCCGGCGGCCGCGGCCAGGGCCTGGAGGTCCTCCCGGGTGCTGGCCAGGGGCGCCTCCACGTAGACGTGCTTGCCGGCCTCCAGAGCGGCCACCGCCGGCTCCCGGTGGAGGTGGGTGGGGGTGGCCACGAAGACCGCCTGGAGCTCCGGGACGCCCGCCAGCATGGCCGCCACGTCGGGCCAGGCGCTGGCCTCCCGGGCTCGGCGCCGGGCGGCCTTGCGCCGCCGCTCGTCCACGTCGCAGACCGCCGCGATCCGCACCTGCTCGAACTTGGCCAGCTCGCCGAGGATCTCCCGGCCCCGGCGGCCGCAACCCACCACCCCGACGGCGACCGGGTCGGGCACCGGGGCCAGGGTGGGCAGGCGGCTCGGCAGCAGGGCGATGGCGGCGGTCCCGGCGGTGCGGGTGAGGAAGTCGCGGCGAGGGAGCTCGTTCATGAGGGCTGACTCGGAGTGGGTCCCTGGAGCCTGTACGCCGGCTCCAGGAGGGCAAAGCTTAGCGGGGCTCCCGCCGGCACCCGGCCCAGGACCAGGAGGGCCGTGGACCAGGCGTCGGCCCGGGTGGCGTCCGCGGCGACCACCGCCGCCAGGGTCCGGCCCCGGACGGGCCGGCCGGTCCGGGGGTCGAGGACGTGGCCGTGCTCCTCGCCGTCCCGCTCCACGGTCCGGCCGTGGGGAGCCGAGACGGCCAGGGCCTGGTCCCGGAGCTCGACGGTCGCCACCGCCCCCCCCCGGGACCCTGGACCGCCACCCGCCAGCCGGGGGCGCCGGGGGGGGCGCCCCGGGCGAGGACGGGGCTGGTGCCCCCGTGGCGCAGGGGCCAGGGGCCCCCGGCCTCCCGGGGCCCGACGGCCGCC
>CAYMFV010000205.1:0-5589 GCA_964389745.1 uncultured Planctomycetales bacterium
CATACGAGATTTCTGCCTGTCTCGTGGGCTCGGAGATGTGTATAAGAGACCAGGGGACGCGGTGGGTCCCGAGCGGGAGGAGCTGGCCGAGTTCTGGCTCCTGGAGTCCGCCGGGGCCGGTCCGGGGGCCCTGCGCCTGGCCGGGGCCGGCTGGGACGAGTGCCTGGCCGCCATCGCCGGGCCCGGGAGCCGCCAGATCCGCCTGTGGAGTCCCCTGGTCTGCCCCGGCCGGCTGCGCCGGGAGCTGGCCCTCCGCGGCGTGTCTCTCGGGTTGGAACTCCGGGTGGTGGAGTCCTGGACGGTCCTCGCCGTGCCACGGCCCAAGCCGGAGATGGAGTTCCCGCCGCCGTGGCGGGGCAACTACGGCTGGTAGGCCGTCTCCCGCGGCTACCCTGGTGGCGCCATGCCCAAGCCCGTTCCCACCCTGGAGTGGCTCCACATCTGCGACTATGCCTTTCGGGACGAGCGGGGCAAGCTGTGCCTGATCGGCATGTTCGACGCCCTGCACTCGGTGCGCCTCCCGGGACGGCTGCCGGTGTTCTGCGTGGCCATCGGCCTCACCGACGGCCAGGGCCGCTACGAAACGGCCCTGGAGCTGGTCGCCCCGAGCGGCAAGGTGGTGGAGTTCCCCCTGCCGCCGGTGGTCCTCCAGCAGCGCCAGGCCAAGGCCCGGGCGGTGATCCAGCTCACCTCCCTGCCCTTCGAGGAGTTCGGCCGCTACACCTTCCGCCTGAAGGTGGACGGCGCGCCCATCGACTATCCCGTCCACCACGTGGACCACCTGCAGCTCCAGGCCGCCCAGGGCGGGTCCACGGCGCCGCCGCCGCCGCCGGACTTTCCGCCGCCCCAGGGCTGAAGGGCTGCCAGACTGGCACCCGGGCCTGGCACGGAGTTTGCGTGCGGGCCGTAGGGATGGACCCGCGGGACTGGCGAGCCGCCCGTCCCGGGCTGGCCGAGGAGGATCGCGCGGATGAGGATCGCCCAGGTTGCCCCCCTGTTCGAGAGTGTGCCGCCCCGCACCTACGGTGGCACCGAGCGGGTCGTCTCCTACCTGACCGAGGAGCTCGTGCGCCAGGGCCACGAGGTCACCCTCTTCGCCAGCGGCGACTCCCGGACCCGGGCCCGGCTGGTCGCCCCCTGCGCCCGCGCCCTGCGCCTGGACCCGGATTGCCGGGATCCCCTGGCAGCCCAGGTCCTGCTCCTGGAGGAGGTCTGGCGCCGGGCCGGCGACTTCGACGTGGTCCACTTCCACTGCGGCTGCCTGCACTACCCCCTGGCCCAGCGGCTGCGGGTACCCCACGTGACCACGCTGCACGGGCGCCTGGACCTGCCGGAAGCGCAGGACCTGCAGCGGAGCTTCCGGGAGCTGCCCCTGGTCTCCATCTCCGATGCCCAGCGTCGCCCCATGCCCTGGGCGAACTGGTTGGCGACCATCTACCACGGCCTGCCCCGGGAGCTGTACCGGCCCGCCTTCGCCCCGGGCCGCTACCTCCTCTTCCTGGGGCGGATCTCGCCGGAGAAGCGGCCGGACCGGGCGGTGGAGATCGCCGCCCGGGCGGGGCTGCCCCTGGTGGTGGCGGCCAAGGTGGACGCCGTCGACCGGTGCTACTACGAGGAGCGCATCCGGCCCCTCCTGGGCCAGCCCCACGTGGACTTCGTCGGCGAGGTGGGCGAGGCGAAGAAGCAGGAGCTCCTGGCCGGAGCCGCGGCGCTCCTGTTCCCCATCGACTGGCCGGAGCCCTTCGGCATGGTGATGATCGAGGCCATGGCTTGCGGGACGCCGGTGATCGCCTTCCCCCACGGCTCGGTGCCCGAGGTGGTGGACCACGGCTTGACCGGCTTCATCGTGCCGGACCTGCCGGCGGCGGTGGCGGCGGTGGAGCGGGTCGGCGAGCTGGACCGCCGGCGCATCCGCCAGCGTTTCGAGGAGCGTTTCTCCGCGGAGCGCTTCGCCAGCGACCACCTGCGCCTCTACGAACGGCTGACCGGGCCCCGGGATCCCACGGCGGCCAGGGAGGTGGCGGCGTGAGCGGCCTGCCCGGCAACGGCGGCGAGACCCCCTCCGCCGGTGCCCGGGTCCTGAAGCGGGGGGAGACCTTCGGCGTCTTCGATGCCCGGGGCGACGTGGTGCCCCTGGCCCACGGTGAGCACGGTCTCTTCCACGGCGGCACCCGGCACCTGTGCCGGCTGCTGCTCCGGGTCGGCCGCCAGCGGCCGACCCTCCTGGGCAGCACCATCCGCCAGGACAACGCCTCCCTGGAGGTGGACCTGGCCAACCCGGAGCTCCGCTTTCGGGGGGGGGTGGCGCCCCAGGAGACGGTGCATCTCTGGCGCTCCCGGCTCCTCGAGGAAGGACGGAGCGGGGAGCGGCTGCGCATCCGCAATTTCGGCCGCCAGGGCGTGCGCCTGGTCCTGACCCTGGCCTTCGCCGCCGACTTCGCCGATCTCTTCGAGGTCCGGGGCGTGGAGCGGCGCCGCCGGGGGCGCCTGCTGGCGCCTGCCGTCGAGACGGACGCCGTGCTCCTGGCCTACGAGGGCCTGGACGGCATCCTCCGGCGCACCCTGCTCCGCTTCCAGCCGGCTCCGGATCTCCTCCGGGGGGGGGCGGCGATCTGGCGCCTGGAGCTTGGCCCGGGCGTCGACCGGGAGCTGGAGCTGGAGATCCTCTGCCTCCAGGGAGCGGGCGAGCCGCCGGCCCGGCGCAGCTACGCCCTGGCCCGGGACCGGGCTACCTTGCACTGGCGGCGCCTGGAGCAGCGCTGGTGCCGGGTGCACAGCGACCTCCAGGACTTCGACGAGTGGCTCGACCGCTCCCGGCTGGACCTTGGCATGCTCGAGACCGAGACCCCCCACGGGCCGTACATGTACGCCGGTGTTCCCTGGTTCAGCACGCCCTTCGGCCGGGACGCCCTGATCACCGGCCTGGCTACCTGCTGGGCCCGCCCGGGGCTGACCGCCGGCGTGCTGCGTTACCTGGCGGCCACCCAGGCCCGGCATGAGGACCCGATGCTGGACGCCGAACCCGGCAAGATCCTCCACGAGGCCAGGGGGGGGGAGATGGCGGCCTTGGGGGAGATCCCCTTCCGCCGCTACTACGGCAGCGTTGACGCCACGCCCCTGTTCGTGATGCTGGCCGGCGAGGCCTGGCGCTGCGGCCAGGACGAAGCCCTCCTGGAGGCCGTATGGCCGGCGGTGGCCCGGGCCCTGGACTGGATGGCGGGCCCCGGCGACCCGGACGGAGACGGCTTCCTGGAGTACCGGGGCCGGAGCCCCCGGGGGCTCGTCCAGCAGGGCTGGAAGGACTCGGCGGACTCGGTCTTCCACGCCGACGGCGCCGACGCCGAGCCGCCCATCGCCCTGTGCGAGGTCCAGGCCTACGCCTACGGGGCCTGGCAGGCCGGCAGCCTCCTGGCCCGGGCCCGGGGCGAGGTCCGGCTGGCGGCCGAGCTGGAAGGGCGGGCCACTGCCCTTCGGGAGCGCTTCGACCAGGTCTTCTGGGACCCGGAGCTGGGCAGCTACGTCCTGGCTCTAGACGGCCGCAAGCAGCCCTGCCGGGTGCGCAGCACCAACGCCGGCCACGCCCTCTACACCGGCATCGCCCTGCCCCAGCGGGCCCCGGTCCTGGCTGCCACCCTCCTCGGCGAGGAGCTGTTCAGCGGCTGGGGCCTGCGCACCCTGGCCACTGGCGAGGCCCGCTACAACCCGATGTCCTACCACAACGGCTCGGTCTGGCCCCACGACACCGCCCTGGTAGCGGCCGGCCTGGCCCGCTACGGCCAGGTGGAGGCGGCCGCCCGTCTCGTCCAGGCCCTGCACGAGCTGGCCCGGCAGGTGGATCTGCGGCGCCTGCCGGAGCTCCTCTGCGGCTTCCCCCGGCGGCCGGGGCAGGGCCCGGTGCTCTACCCGGTGGCCTGCTCGCCCCAGGCCTGGGCCGCCGCTGTGCCCTACCTCCTGGTGGCGGCCTGCCTGGGCCTGGAGCCGGACGCCCCGGGCCGGCAGCTCCGCCTGCGCCATCCTTTCCTGCCGCCCTTCCTGGGCCGCCTGCGCCTGACGGGCCTCCGGGTGGGCGGCGCTGAGCTGGACCTGGAGGTGCACCGGCACCCGGAGGACGTGGGCATCTGCGTCCTCCGCCGCCGGGGCCCGGTCGAGGTCCTGGTGGTCAAGTAGGCTGGGGCCATGCGCCCCGGCTCCCGATGCCCGGCCGGCCGCCGCCCGGGCCGCCTGCTGGCCCTGCTCCTCGGCCTGGCCCCGCTTTCCCCCCCCCTGACGGCCCAGGATCTGCGGCTGCCGGCCGTCTTCGGCGAGCACATGGTCCTGCAACGGGGCGCCACGGCTCCTCTCTGGGGCCGGGCGGCGCCCGGCGCGGAGGTCCGAGTGGAGGCCTCCTGGCGGGATGGGGCGGTCACCGCCAGGGCGGCCGCCGACGGCCGCTGGCGCCTGGCTCTGCCCCTGCCCGAGACGCCGGGCCCGCACCGCCTGGTGGTGCGCTGCGGCCAGGAGGTCCGGGTCCTCGGGGACGTCCTGGTGGGGGACGTGTGGCTGTGCAGCGGCCAGTCCAACATGGAGATGACCGTCGGCCCCGCGCCCCACAGCGCCGGGCCGGTGCGTGACTGGGAGGAGGAGGCGGCGGCCGCGGACCTGCCCGGGATCCGCTTCTTCACCGTGGCCCGCCAGGTGGCGCTGGCGCCGGCCGAGGACTGCCGAGGGACGTGGACCGTGGTCCGCCCGGAGACGGTGGGCCGCTGCACCGCTGCCGGCTTCTTCTTCGCCCGGGAGATCCACCGGCGCCTGGGTGTGCCCGTGGGACTGCTCCACGCCTCCTGGGGTGGCACCGTGGCCGAGGCCTGGACGAGCCCCACCGGACTGGCACCCCTGGGGGACTTCGCCACCGCCCTGGCGGAGCTGGAGCGCCTCCGGCGCGACCCTCCCCCCCCCTTGGAGGAGCGGCGGCAGGCCTGGTGGCGGACCCTGGAGGAGCGGGACCCCGGAGGCGCCGGTGCCTGGGCCCGGGCGCAGCTGGACGACACCGCCTGGGGGCGGACCGGGCTGCCCGGGCCGTGGGACACTGCCCAGGGGCTGGCCGACTTCGACGGGGTGGTCTGGTATCGCCGGGAGTTCATGCTGCCGCCGGAGCTGACCGGCCGGGAGCTGCTCCTGGAGACGGGGCCCATCGACGACATGGACACGGTCTGGCTGGACGGCCGGCGCCTGGCGGGCACCGAGATGCCGGGCGCCTGGAACCGGCCCCGGAGCTACCT
Organism: uncultured Planctomycetales bacterium; assembly: GCA_964389745.1. Taxonomy (GTDB): domain Bacteria; phylum Planctomycetota; class UBA1135; order UBA1135; family UBA1135; genus CAYMFV01. Next base: position 5,259 of record CAYMFV010000205.1, read on the forward strand.
CGTCCCGGCGGCCCTGGCCCGGCCCGGGCGGCACATTCTCGCCTTGCGCATCCTCGACACGGGCGGGCCCGGCGGGATGAGCGGGACGGCCGGGCAGCTCCGCCTGCGACCCCGGGAGGGGGGGGGAGCGCCCGTCTCCCTGGCCGGTTCGTGGCGCTGGCGCCAGGGGGTCGCCCTGGCCGGGCTGCCGTCCTTCCCCGTGGATGCCGGGGTCGGGCCGAACACGCCGACGGCTCTCTACCACGGCATGCTTGCGCCACTGGTGCCCTACGGCATCCGGGGCGTCCTCTGGTACCAGGGCGAGTCGAACCGGCTGCGGGGCCGGCAGTAC
>CAYMFV010000206.1:0-5541 GCA_964389745.1 uncultured Planctomycetales bacterium
GTTCCTGGAGGCGGCGGGCTCGGTCCAGGTCCTGGTCAACAACGCTGGCGGCCCCCCCCCTGGGGACCTCCTGGCGGCCGACCCGGAAGACTTCCTCCATGCCTTTCGCCGGCATCTCTTCTCCGCCCACCTCCTGGTCCGCCAGGTCCTCCCCGGGATGCGGACCGCCGGCTGGGGGCGGATCGTCAACGTCCTGTCGGTCTCGGTGCGGGAACCCATCCCAAGGCTGGGCGTGGGCAACACCCTGCGGGGCGCCATGGCCGCCTGGGCCAAGACCCTCTCCCGGGAGCTGCCCCCGGGCGTCACCGTCAACAACGTCCTGCCGGGCTTCACCGCCACCGGGCGCCTGCGCCGGCTGTCCCGGGAGCTGGCGGCGGCCCGGGGCTCCTCCCCGGAGGCGGTCGAGGCCGGCTGGCTGGCCACGGTGCCCGAAGGCCGGCTCCTGGAGCCAGCAGAGGTGGGGGCCGCCGTCGCCTTCCTGGCCGGGCCCGGGGCCAGCGGCATCCGGGGCCAGTCCCTGGCGGTGGACGGCGGGCGGCTGGCCTGCCTCTGAGGCTGGACACGCCGGCTAGAGTGGAGCAGGCCGTTCTCCCCATGGCGGACCCCCTCCAGATCCCTTCCCTGCTGTCCCTCCTGGACGATCCCTCGCCGACCGTCCAGGCGGCGGTCCGGGACCAGCTTGCCGCCTGGGGACCGGGGCTGAAGGAACAGCTCGCCCGGCACGCCGAGGACCTGACGCCAGCCCGGCGGCGCCTCCTGAACGGGCTCCTGGCACCCTATGCCCGGGGCTGGCTCCAGGAGCGCTGGGCCGCCGCCCTGCAGCGGGCCGGCGACCGGGCCCGCCTCGAGGCCGGTCTCGCCGTCCTCGCCGATCACCTGAACGGTCCCGCCGACCCCCGGCGGCTGCGTCCCCTCCTGGACAGGCTGGCCGAGGAGATGCTGGCCCGGGAACCGGTGCCGAACATCGAAGGGCTGGTGCGTTTCCTGTTTCGGGAACGGGGGCTGGCCGGAGATCGGGAGGACTATCACAGCCCCCGGAACAGCAACCTGGTAGAGGTGATCCTCCGAGGCCGGGGCAACTCCGTCAGCCTGACCTGTGTCCTGCTCCTGGTGGGCCACCGCCTGGGCCTGCCCGTCCAGGCCTGCAACCTGCCCGGTCACTTCTACGCCCGGGTGCACATCGACGGGCGGGTGCGCCTGGTGGATTGCTTCCATCACGGGCGCCTCCTCGAGGCCGACGCCCTCTTCCATGGCCGCCGGCGGTTGCCCGCCCACCTCTCCCGGGTCCTCCGGGAGGAGCCGTCGGCCGAGGTCATCCTGGGGCGGGTCCTGCGCAACCTGGTCGGCTCCTTCCAGCGGGCCCGTCAGCCCCGCCAGGCCCGGCTGATGATGGAGCTCCTGGTGCGGATCCGGGAGCGCAGCCTGGGCACCGCCGAAGGCCGTCCCTGAAGGGCTCCGGCTCAGGCGCGGGGATCCAGGAGGATCTTCCGGGCGCCGGGCCGGGCTGCCCGGGCCAGTGCCTCCGGCCCCTGGCTCAGGGGCAGGACGGCCTCCACCAGGGGCCGGGGATCGACCCGGCCGGCGGCGAGGAGGTCCAGGGCCTCGGCGAAGGGGCCGCAGCGGGAGCCCAGGACCCGGATCTCGTGGACGACCACGGGCGCCAGGTTCAGGGGCCGGGCCCCGGCGCAGGTGGACTTGAGCACCAGGGTGCCGCCGGGTCGGAGGAGGGCGAGGGCCGCGCCGAAGCCTTCGGGCCGGCCGGTACAGTCCACCACCACCGGCAGGCCGCGGGGGGGGGGAAGCGCGTCGGGAGAGGCGACGTCCACGCCTCGCTCCCGGAGGGGTGCCAGCTTCTCCGGATGCCGGTCCACTGCCAGCACCCGGCAGCCGGCGGCCACCAGGACCTGTGCCACCAGGAAGCCCAGGCGGCCGCAGCCCAGGACCGCCACCGGCGTCCCGGGAGCGGGCCGGAGCTGCTCCGCCACCCGGCAGGCGGCGGCGAGGGGCTCGGTGAAGACCGCCAGCTCGTCGCTCAGGCCCGGGGGGACCCGGTGCAGGTTGGCGACGGGCAGGCAGCACTCCTCGGCGAAGACGCCGTCCCGGCCCTGGATGCCCAGGACGGTGCGCCGGGGGTGGTGGGCCCGGAGGTGCCAGTCCCCGGGGTCCTCTCCCGGGGAGAGGCAGCTGATCTCGCCCACCACGCGGGTGCCCGCCGGCCAGGGGCCGTCCGCCAGGAGCTCGCCGACGAACTCGTGGCCGGGGACCCCCTGGTAGTCCAAGTAGCCCTGGAGGATCTCCAGGTCCGTGCGGCAGATCCCGGCCAGGCGCACCCGGAGCACCACCTCCCCGGGCCCCGGCCGGGGCCGGGGCAGGTCCGCCACCAGGCGGAGGCCATCCGCGAGGACCAGGGCCCGCACGCCCCGGATTCTAGGATCGGCCACCATGCCCGCCGCCGATCCCCTGCCCCGCCCCGCCCCGGGCCTGGGCTGGCTCTACCTCCTGGTCCTGATCCTGGGCCTCGTCCTCCTCTGGCGGACCCTGGAGGGGCCCAGACCCCTCCACGATCCCGCCGCCCCCCCCCGGCCGGTGACGCCCCGGGGGGACCTGGCGGCGGACGAGCAGGCCACCATCGCCCTCTTCCAGGCCGCCGCTCCGTCGGTGGTCTACGTCCGCAACCTGGACGTCCGCCGAAGCGCCTGGAACTTCGACTGGGAGGTGGTGGAGCAGGGCTCGGGCAGCGGCTTCGTCTGGGATGGGGACGGGCACGTGGTCACCAACCAGCACGTCATCGCCGGGGGCCGGGCCTTCCTCGTCACCCTGGCCGACGGCTCTTCCTGGGAGGCTGCGGTGGTGGGGCGCGACCGGCGCCACGACCTGGCGGTGCTGCGCATCGAGGCGCCGGCCGATCGCCTGCCGCCGATCCTCCTGGGCAGCTCCGGCGACCTCCAGGTGGGCCAGAAGGTCTTCGCCATTGGCAACCCCTTCGGCCTCGACCACACCCTGACCACCGGCGTCATCAGCGGGCTGGGACGCTCCTTCACCGGCCAGGACCGGCAGCGCATCGAGGGAGCCATCCAGACCGACGCCGCCATCAATCCCGGCAACTCCGGCGGTCCCCTCCTGGACAGCGCCGGCCGCTTCATCGGGGTCAACACCGCCATCCTCTCCCCCTCGGGAGCCAGCGCCGGCATCGGCTTCGCCATCCCCGTGGACACCGTCCGGCGGGTGGTCACCGCCATCATCCAGGGGCGGCTCCGGGCTGGCCTCGGCGTGCTCCTCCTGCCCGCCCACGTGGCCCGCCGGCTCGGGGTCCGCCGGGGCGCCCTGGTGGGGCGGGTGGAGCCCGGCTCCGCCGCCGAGCGGGCCGGCCTCCGGGGCACCGTCCTGGACGAGCGGGGATCCTGGATCCTGGGCGACGTCGTCCTGGCTCTCGACGGGGAAGAGGTGGCGGCTCCGGCCGACCTGGAACGGCTGCTGGCCGCCCACCGGCCCGGGGAGGAGGTGGAGCTCCTGCTGCAGCGGGGCCGGCGGCAGCTCCGGGTCCGGGTGGTCCTGGAGCAGGTCGACTGAGGCCCGGGCTATCATCGCTCCGGTAAGCCCCGTGGCCGCCGTTCCCCCCGCCTTCCTCGCCGAGCTCGGCCCTCCCCTGGGGCTGGGCCGCCTGCTCGCCGCCGAGCGCTACGGCAACGGCCACATCAACGAGACCTGGCGGGCCCGCTGGCTGCTGGATGGCGGCGAGGTGGTCTGCATCCACCAGCGCATCAACCGGCAGGTCTTCCGGGACGTCCCGGCGCTGATGGCGAACATCGAGCGGGTCACCCGGCACATCCGCGGCCATCTCGCCGGCCTTCCGGCCCCGGAACGGCGGCGGCGGTGCCTGGAGGTCCTGACCACCCGGGACGGCCGTTCCTGGCTGGAGACTCCCGACGGCGACGCCTGGCGCTCCTACCACTTTGTCCCCGGGGGCATCACCCGGGACACACCCGACACTCCGCAGACGGCCTTCCAGGTGGCCCGGGCCTTCGGCCAGTTCCAGGCCTGGCTCACCGACCTGCCGGCGCCGCGCCTGCACGAGATCCTGCCCCGCTTCCATGACACGCCCTGGCGGCTGCAGCTCCTGGAGGAGGCAGTGGCGGCGGATCCTGTCCGGCGCGCGGCGGCCGTCGCCGAGGAGATCGCCTTTGCCCGGGCGCGCCGGGCCCTGGCGCCGGTGCTCCTGGAGGCGCATCGGGCCGGGCGCATCCCGGAGCGGGTCACCCACAACGACACCAAGATCAACAACGTCCTCCTGGACGCCGCCACTGGCGAGGCCCTGTGCGTGGTGGACCTGGAGACGGTGATGCCGGGCCTGGGTCTCTACGATTTCGGCGATCTGGTGCGGACGGCCGCCCACACCGTGCCCGAGGACAGCCGGGACCTGGACGGGGTGCGCATCCAGCCGGTCCTCTTCCAGGCCCTGGTCCAGGGCTGGCTGGAGCGGACCGCACCGATCCTCACCGCCGACGAGCGGCGCCTGCTGGTCACCGCCGGCCGCCTCATCACCTTCGAGATCGGCGTCCGCTTCCTCACCGACCATCTCCGCGGGGACCGCTACTTCCGGGTCCACCGCCCCGGCCACAACCTCGACCGGGCGCGCTGCCAGTTCGCCCTGGTCCGGGCCATGGAGGAGCAGGCCGAGGAGCTCGAGGGGCTCGCCGCCGAGGCCTGCCGGGAGGCGGGGGTGCCCGTGTGAGCCACCCGGCCCGGCCGCCCCGGATCCTGGACCTGACGCCGCCGATCACTGGCCGCCTGGCGGTCTGGCCGGGGGACCGGCCGTGCCGTCTGGAGCGGACCGCCGCCCACAAGGCCGGGGACGGGGTGGAGATCGGCGCCTTGCACGCCACCCTGCACCTGGGGGCCCACGTGGACGCTCCCCGGCACCTCCTGCCCGGTGGGGCCACCCTGGATGAGCTGCCCCTGGAGCTCTTCGTGGGACGGTGCCAGGTCCTCCACGTGCCGGCGGCGCCGGGGAGCCGGGTGGGGCTCCGGGACCTGCCAGAGGGGATCCGGGCGCCCCGGGTCCTCCTGGCCACGGGCACCTGGCCGGACCCCGAGACCTGGCGGGAGGATTTCGCCGGCCTCGCCCCCGAGCTCCTGGAGGCGCTGCACGGACAGGGGGTGCGCCTGGTGGGGGTGGACACGCCCTCGGTGGACCCCTGGGGCGCCGCCCTCGACGCCCACCGGACGGCCGCGCGGCTGGGGATGGTGATCCTGGAGGGCCTCCGCCTGGAGCAGGCCCCGGCAGGCGTCCACACCCTCCTCGCCCTGCCCCTGGCCCTGGCCGGCGTCGAGGCGGCGCCGGTCCGGGCCCTGCTCCTGCCCGGGGTGCCCCCCTGGCCCGACGCCGCCCTGGACGAGACCGGCCCCGGGGCGCGGGACTAAGCTGGCGCCATGGCTCTTCTCCTGGGTGCCCTCTACCGGGACCGGCCGGCCGCCGAGGTCCGCCGGAGCTGGGAGCGGCGCCTCGGCGCCCGGCGGGAGTCCCGGCTCGGGCTCCAGGTC
>CAYMFV010000207.1:0-5538 GCA_964389745.1 uncultured Planctomycetales bacterium
CCTGGTGGAGGGGGTCCTGGAGCTCCTGCGCCGCCAGCCGGGCATCGCCACCCTGGACCTCACCGGCGGCGCGCCGGAGCTGAACCCGGGCTTCCGCCGGCTGGTGGCAGGCGCCCGGGAGCTGGGCCGGCGGGTCCTGGTCCGGCACAACCTGACCGTCCAGGAGACGCCCGGCCAGGAGGACCTGCCGGAGTTCTTCGCCGGCCAGGGCGCCGTCCTGTACTGCTCCCTGCCCTGCTACCTGGAGGAGAACGTGGACCGGCAGCGGGGGGGGGGCGTCTTCCGGAGCTCCCTGGCCGCCCTCCGGCGGCTGAACGCCGTCGGCTACGGTCGGGCAGACGGCGGGCTCGAGCTGTACCTGGTCTACAACCCGCAAGGGCCGAGCCTGCCGCCGCCCCAGGCCCGCCTCGAGGCCGACTACCGGGCGCACCTGGCCGGGGAGCACGGCATCTCCTTCACCCGCCTGGTGACCATCACCAACCAGCCGATCCACCGCTTCCGGGAGGTCCTGCTCCGGCAGGGGCAGCTCGAGGAGTACCAGCGCCTCCTGGAGGAGAGCTTCAACCCCGACACCCTGGAGCACCTCATGTGCCGGACGGCCCTGAGCGTGCGCTGGGACGGCCGCCTCTTCGACTGTGACTTCAACCTGGTCCAGGACCTGCCCCTCCGGGACCGGGCGGGGCGTCCCCTGGGCCTCCAGGACCTCCTGGCGTCCCCGGACCTGGGCCGCTGGCAGGGCCTGCCCGTAGCCGTGGGGCCCCACTGCCATGCCTGCACCGCCGGCAGCGGCTCCTCCTGCGGCGGCGCCCTGGTGGCCGGGTGAGGCGGGTCCTCCTCCTGCTCCTCCTGGCGGCGGGAGCCCTGACCCTGTTCCTCCTCTACCGGGAACACCTGCCCGGGGCCGCGGCCTGGCTCCAGGAGCGGGGCCTGGCCGGGGCCCTCCTGGTGGCCGCGGTCTACGCCGTCGCCACGGTGCTGATGGTGCCCGGCTCCGCCATCACCCTGGGGGTGGGCCTGGTGTACGGGCCCTGGTGGGGGATGCTGCTGGTCTCCCCGGCCTCGGTCCTCGGGGCGACCCTGGCCTTCCTCCTGGGCCGGGGCCTCCTGCGCCGGCGCCTCGAGGAGCGCCTGGCCGGGAACCGGCGCTTCGCCGCCCTGGACCGGGCCATCGCCGCCCGGGGCCCGTCCATCCTGCTCCTGGCCCGGCTCTCCCCGGTCCTGCCCTTCGTGCTCCTGAACTACGCCTTCGGCCTGACCCGCATCCAGCTCCGGCACTACGTCCTCGCCTCCTGGCTCGGCATGCTTCCGGGCACCTTCCTCTACGTGTACCTGGGCTCCACCCTGGGCGACGTGGCCGCCCTGGCCGAGGGGGCGCCCGCAGCCGGGACGGTAGGGTCGGTCTTCCGCTGGGCGGGGCTCGCCGCCACCGTCGCGGTCACCGTCCTCGTCACCCGCACTGCCCGCCGGGCCCTCCGGGAGGCGGCGCCCGGGGCGCTGGAGACGCCGGGCTGATGCGGACCAGCGTGGTGGTGCCGGCCCTGGAGGAGGAGGGGCGGATCGGTGCCTGCGTCCGCCACGTCCGGGAGCTGGCGCCGGCGTGGGAGGTGGTGGTGGCCGACGGCGGCAGCCGGGACCGGACCCGGGAGGAGTCCCGGGCGGCCGGGGCCCGGGTGGTGGCGGCGCCCCGGGGCCGGGGCCCCCAGCTCCGGGCCGGGGTGGCGGCGGCCCGGGGCGAGGCCCTGCTCCTCCTCCACGCCGACGTGCGCCTGCCCACGGAGGCGCCGGTCCTGGTGGCGGAGACCCTCCGGGACGGGCGCTGGGTGGCGGGGGCCTTCCGGGTCCGGCACGTCCCCGAGGGCTGCGGCCCCCTGGCCCGGCGCCTCCTGGCCCTGGCCGACCGGCGCTCGGCCCGGCGGCGCATTCCCTACGGCGACCAGGCCCTCTTCCTGCGCCGGGAGGTCCTGGAGCGGGCCGGAGGCATCCCCGACCTGCCCCTGATGGAGGACGTGGAGCTGGCCCGGCGCCTCCTGGCCCTGGGCACCATCCGCCGCCTGGAGGCCACCGTGACCGCCTCCGGCCGTCGCTTCGGAGCCCGGCCCCTCCGGACCTTCCTCGCCTGGACCCTGTTCCCGATTCTGTACCGCGGCGGCGTGCCGGCGGCGCGGCTGGCCCGGTGGTACGGGCAGGCGGGGCGCGCGTGGCACCGGGAAGATGTCGGGCGCTAGGAAAGTCCTGCAAATCCCGTGCCGCATGGTGGGCGCGGCAGGGCATCCGGCTTTCCACAATGCCGAAAAAGGCAGGGGGAACGGCTGGACACCCCGGGCCCGGCGGCTAGGCTGAAGTTCATGGAACGACTCTCCAGCGCTGCCGGTCTGGCGCTCCTGGCCGGCTTCCTGCTTCTTGCCCCCCCCCCCCTGTAGGGGCCCAGACGCCGCCCGGCCAGGAGCCGGTGTGGATCGTGGACGGGACGGGCGCGATTCCCGGCTCCCTGCGGAGCATCACCGCGGCCGCCACAGTGGCGAATGAGGGGGACAAGATCCTCGTGAAGGGTATGGAGCAGGGCGGCCAGTACTACCCGTACTCCGACCGCTCCCCGGGCTACCTTGGCAGCGACTCCGAGACCTTCCCGATCACGCTGCAGCCGGGTGTCACGATCGAGGCCTACGACGCCACCCCGGTCATCGTGGCGTCGGTGCAGAGCCCGGACAAGGTGCTGGTGGCCCTGGACTCCTCCGTGACGTCGGCGCAGGCGACGCGCATCCGGGACCTGAACCTCGTCGGGGGTGCCATTGCCCTGAAGCTGGACCGGAGCACCGGGGACAACCTCGCGGTGGAGGTCGAGGACCTGGTCTTCGTGAAGAACACCATGGGCTTGAGCGCCTACCTGTCCGGGGGAACGCAGATGAGCCTGGCCATCCGCTCGCCGCGCTTCTCGGACGATGCCTCCTCCTTGGCCGGATTGCCGGATCCGCCCATGCTCGCCGGCCAGACTCAGGGCATCTTCCTCCGTGCGCAGGACACGGGCGGAACCCCGGCGAAGCTGACCGTCACTCTGGACGACCTCCGGACCCAAGGTTCCTTCACGACCATGGATCCGCAGACGCCGGAGGCGGCCTGGTCGGACCTGCTGGAGCGGATCCCCGGGGGCAGCGGAGCGGTCACGCGCCTGGTGGAGATCCTGGTGCAAGGTGAGAACCTGGAGTACACGGGAGGTCCTTCCCAGCAGCCCATCAGCGAGGTGAAGCTGACGGTCACGGGCGGCAACTGGCACGGCCGGGCCAGCGCCAGTGGCGGCTGGGACCTGGGGCTCCTGGCCTACGCTGAGGGTGTGGGACAGAACCTCACGCAGCCGGACTTCGGGGCCGGCTTCGACGTGCGCGTGATCGGCACGACCGTCCGGGCTTTCCGCCAGGCCGGCCTCCACCCGGCGGTGCAGAAGTACGCGCGCGGCCGGCTGGAGATCAGCTCCCAGGCCGAGGTGAGGGACACTGGACCCCAGGCCCAGCACCTGCCCGGTGATACCTCCTATTCGGGAGTCCACTGCTGGGCATCGAAGGGATACCTCGCCCTGACGGGCGTCGGAGCGAAGGTCACGGGGAATACCGGGGACGGGGTCCTGCTGCGGTGCAGCGGGTCTTTCCAGATCGGGGGCTTCGTGGTGCCGTCCGGCCTCTACATCGAGGTCGAGGACTGGGAGGTACACCAGAACCAGGGCAATGGCTTCCACTTCATTGCTGGGGAAGGCACTCGCGAGGGCGATCTGTCCCAGGGAGCCGTGGTGGGAGGCACCTGGGACGAGGCGGGGGGCAGCTTGAGCCTCTACCGGGACGGCACGGAGCCCGTGTCCTTCACCGAGCATGGACAGGGAGTCGTGAACGCCTGCGCGGTGAGCAACAACGGCGAGGCGGGCTTCCGCTTCCGGATCGTGGGCCACCACAGCAGCCTGGGCGTTGGGGGCGGCTGGCGCGCGGCCGCCAACGTGCGCCTGGTGAACAACATCGTCTGGAACAACCCGGCCGGCGGCGTCTACGCCGTGCTGGAACCGCCGCCTGCGTACCAGGAGGGCCCGTTCTTCCTGGTGCCGCTGGTGCACGACACGCTCGCAGGGAATGGCTCCGCCCAGGCACCCTGGAGCATCGAGATCAGCGAGCTGGCGGCGGCCCAGGGTGACACCTTCTACCAGTTCCAGGACCCATCCGGCCAGGACCTGCGCTGCCTGCTGGCGAACACGATCTTCCAGCGGAAGGTCTTCACGGACCAGGTCTTTGGGCCGTACCTGATGACCCTGCAGGCGCCAGACGTCTCGGGAGGCATCAGCTCCGCCACGAGGATCGGAGTGGCGGGCGTCAGGGTCAACTTCGTGAATTCCTATGATGTATCCACGACGTCCGTGACACCCTTCGTCACGTCTCCTATCTGGGGTTCCTTGGATCGGACACAGTTCAAGTTGGATGGCCTGGGGACGACATTCCCCGATTTCGATGGGACGCCGCAGTACATCAACGCCCAAGTTCCGGAGGCAGCCTTCGACTTCGAGGGTGATCCGCGTCCACCGCAGAACCAGGCCGACTGGGACAAGGGAGCAGACCAGTATGTACCTTAGCCGTTCTCGGGTGCTCATGTCCCGGATCACGACCATTCTCCTCCTCGCCTGGCTGCCTCTCGCTGCGACGGGCGTTGCGCAGCAGGTCTCTCGGGCGTGGACCGTAAAGGAAGTGATGCCTCCTGAGCCTTTCCAGGCCGGTGACGAGTTCCGGTGGGACTACGCGTACCCGCTAGGGGACGTTAATGGGGACGGTTGTCAAGAGTGGTTGGTGGGTGGCCAGAACCAGCCCGACCCAGGCTACGGTCGGCACGGACGCGTCTTGTCTGTGATTTGGCAAGGGTTGCTTCGAGACTTGCTCGGGAAGACCATCAATCAGTGGGCGCATGTCGGATCGTCGTGGAAAACGCCTCGGTCAGCCTTGATGGGCGTCTTCAAGGGTGGTGGCCTGGTTGACCTCTGGATAACGCTGGACGTGCCCTGGCAGGTGTCGCCAGCGCCGGTTGAGGTGTACTCCCTGGTCCACTGGACGCAGGTCGGCAAGGTCGCTGCTGCACCTCCCCCCCCGGGCTTTCAGCCTATGGCCAACTTCCTCGCGCTGTATCATGCCGGTGACTCTAATGGTGATGGCTACGGGGACGTCTTCTACCAGTCGATCAACGCCAACCACTTGGTTACTGGGATGATCGATGGCGCGCGCTTGGCAACCGTGTGGGAAGACTATCAGGCAGACGCCTCAATAGACTCCCCAACACCCAACGTGACTCCATCTCCCCCAGATGACCTGAATGGAGATGGTCTGCCTGACTTCGTTTCCAGCGTGACCAATTATTACACGTGGCCTGGGCCACCATTCTATCATATCTACAGAGCTTATGACGGAGTGACCGGGCAGGTCCTTTGGGAACAGACCATTGACCAGCCGGATGACTGGAACCGCTACAACGCCACCGGCGCCGACCTGGACGGGGACGGCATCGACGACATTGTTGGCG
>CAYMFV010000208.1:0-5519 GCA_964389745.1 uncultured Planctomycetales bacterium
GACCAGGACCGTGCCCTCGCCGCCGGGGGCATCCGCCAGCGGGAAGAGACCGCCGGAATCGGTACGCCCGGCGCCGAGGAGCCGGCCGGCCCCGAAGACGGCGACCCGGGCCCCGGCGGCGGCCTCTCCCCCCTCCCGGCGGACCTCGAGGAGAAGACCGGACTCGGGAGCGGCCTCCCGGGCGGGGGCGGCGTCCCGGGCAGGGGCGGCGTCCTCGGGGGCGGCGGTCGGCGCCGCCGGGGCCTCGACTGGCGCCGCCGCCGGGGGAGTGTCGGGGACGGGGGCCGGCGCCGCGGCCTGCTCCGCTGCCGGGGCGGGCTCCCCCTGGCGGAGCAGGAGCAGGGCCACGAGAGCCAGGAGGAGGAGCACGGCTGCGAGGAGGAGGCGCCTCACAGGTTCCAGTCTACGGAGGAGGGAGGCTCCGGGCGGCGAGGCGGCGCGTCCAGAGCCAGCCGAGCAGGCCGCCGGCCAGGTAGTAGGGAAAGTCCTTCCACTTGAAGGTGGTGCCCAGGAGGGCCTGGCCGAGGAAGGTGTCCCGGACCGCCTCCAGGAAGGGGGGGTGCCAGAGCTGGAGGACCTCCAGGGCGCAGGTGCCGGCCACGACCCAGGCGGCCACCGCAGCCGGCCGGGCGCCGGTGAGGGCGTGGAAGAAGAGGCAGAAGAAGAGGACGTAGAAGACGCCGCCCAGGGAGTCGGCAACCCAGGCCCGGGCCGGACCCTCCCAGGACTTCGTGGCGAAGCCGAGGACGAGGACCACGAGGGCCGGCAGCAGGCTCCGGCGCAGGCGGGGGAGGAGGCCGTGGGTGGGAGGCATCATGGCGGGCGGCCAGTGCAGCGTAAGCCGCGGGCCGGGCCGGACAAGGAGGGTATGACTCGAGACCGGAGTACAACCATGCAACGAAACACACATCGCTTCCTCTTCCTGGCGGCCGTGCTCCTCATGTCGGGACGCGCCGTCGCGCAGCGTCATGGCGGAGCCTGGGACAGCACCTGGCAGGTCCAGGGCTACCAGCCGGGCATGGAGTACGGACACGCCATCGCCGCCGTTCCCGACCTGGATGGGGACGGGCTCGTGGACATCGTCGCCAGTGGACCCCTGTTCGACTCCGCTCCCTTCGTGGACAACGGCGTCGTCGAGGCCGTCTCGGGCGGCACCGGCACCCTGCTCTGGTTCCACACGGGGCTCCAGGACTACGAGCAGCGGGGCTGGGCCCTGGCGCCCGCCGGCGACTGGAACGGGGACGGCGTCGGGGACGTGATCTCCGGCAGCCCCTTCTATGACCTGGCCGCCGTCGTCAACGCCGGCCTGGTCAAGATCCTCGACGGCGTGACGGGAGTCCAGATCTGGACATTCACCGGCGCCGCCTCCGGGGATCGCTTCGGCTTCGCCGTGGCGGGGGGCTTCGACTTCGACCATGACGGCTACGACGACATCCTCATCGGTGCCCCCGGGGCGGACTTCGGGGGAGTGGACTCCGGCCGCGTGTACCTCTACTCGGGCGTGATCGGTGCCCTGGTATGGACCTTCGACGGCCTGGCCCCGGGCGACGAGGCCGGCGCCAGCGTTGCCTGGCTCGGCGACGTGGACGGCGACGGCATCGATGACTTCGCCATCGGTGCGCCCATGGCCTCTCCGGGAGGCGTGCTCGAGGCCGGCAACTGCATGATCGTCTCCGGGGGGAGCGGGAGTCTCATCCTGGATCTGCCCGGGAACAACGCCTACGGCCACCTGGGCCATGCCGTCGCGGCGGGCCGGGACCTGAACGGCAACGGCACGCCCGACGTCGTGGTGGGGGCCCCCGGCGCCGCGGTCGCGGGCGTGGCCTACGCGGGCCTCGTCCTGGCCTTCGAGGGTGCTTCCGGAATGCTCATGTACGAGCTCGCAGGTCAGGCCACGGCGGAGCGGCTGGGCTTGACCCTGGCCATGACCGGGGACCTGGATGCCGACGGCGTCGCCGATCTCGCCATCGGGGGCCGTGGCCCGGCCCTGGAAGGTCTCCTCCAGCTCCACGACGGCGCCTCCGGGGTGCGTCTCTTTCGGAGTGTCGGGCACGTGCCGGGTGACAGGTACGCCAGCGCGGTGGCCTACCTGGGCGACCTGAACAGCAACGGACAGCCCGAGATGGCCCTCGGCGCGGAGGGCACGGACCCGGCGGGCCTCGTGGACGCGGGCTGGTTCCAGGTCCTGGAGTACCTCCCGTGCCTGGCGGCGAGCACCGACTCGATCTCGGCGGCCGCCGGTGGCGCCGTGGACTTCGCCCTGGACTTCCCGGTGAGCGAGGGGGGGCTGGCCTACGTCCTCCTGGGCTCGGCCACGGGCGACGGCCCCCTCATCCGGGATGGCGTGGCGATCCCGCTGACGGTGGATTCCCTGCTCCTGGACTTCGCCAGCGGCAGCCCGCCGGCGGGCTTCTCGGGGGTGTACGGCACGCTGGATGCCTCGGGTGACGGCAAGGCCCAGCTCCTGGTCGGTGCGGGCACCGCGACGAGCCTGGTCGGCCGGACCTGGTGGTTCGCGGCGGTCTCCCTCTCGGCTCCCAGCACGCCCCAGCAGGCCAGCGTCGCGGTCACCGTCACCATCGTTCCCTGAACGGGCAGGGTTTTCCGGTGACCGGAAGGGCCCGAGCTGTAGAGGCCACCATGCCTGGTTGCACGGCATGGTGGCCTGGTCTTCTCGCCGGGCTCGTGACGGCTGTCTTCCTGGGCGGAGCCGTCCCCGGCCCCCGCCAGGAGCCTGCCCTCGAGCTGCGCGGCCGCGTCCTCACCGCCGCCGGCGAGCCGGTGGCCGGGGCCTCCGTCCGCCTCCTGCTGCCCCTGCATCGCCAGGTGCCCGGCGTGGACGAGCGCGACCAGCCGACGGAGCTCCTCGTCGCCGCGACGGAGAGTGCCGCCGACGGCAGCTTCCGTTTCCGGCTGGAGGTCTGGCGCCCGCTCGACCTCGTCGTCGAGGCCGAGGGCTTCGCCTTCACGAAGCTCCCGAACCTCTACGCTGGCGAGGACGTGCGCGTGGTGCTCGCCCCGGCCGCAGCCGTGTTCGGCACTGTGACCGATGACCGCAGCGGGGCTCCCCTGGAGGGAGTGGAGATCGAGGCAGTTCCAGGCGTCCTCCGCGCTCCCGGCGCTCCCCGGTTCCACGCCGTGTCGGGACCGGACGGGGCCTACCGCCTCTCCGGCCTCCCGCCGGCGTACTTCCGCATCGAGGCACGGCAACCGGGCCACGTCACCGCGTGGAACCACTCCCTCACCCTCGCGGCGGGCGAGGAGCGCCGGCTCGACCTCTCCCTGGAGGGGGGGACGACGATCCGCGGCCGGGTGACCGACGCCGGGACGCACCGGCCCATCCCGGGCGCCACGGTGAACCTCCGGGCGGCCGACCCGGCCCACGCCGCGCACGCGGACACCGAGGGCCGCTACGAGCTGGCTGGCGTTCCCGTGGGCTACGACGACCGGGTGCGCTTCCGTGCGCCGGGCTACGGGGAGTACGACTACCGGGTGCGCCTGGTGCCGGAGGAGGGGCTGGACCTGGACATCGGGCTCCTGCCCGGGAGGAGGGCGACGGGTCGCGTCCTCGACCGGGACGGGCAGCCGGTGGCCGGGGCCTTCGTCGTCGCCGCGGCACGTCTCTACCGCCAGCAGTACGACGACTGGCAGGACGACCGGGTGAGCACGCGGAGTGACGGCGAGGGACGCTTCGTCCTGGCAGACCTGCGGGTGGATCTCCGCCACACCCTCCTCGTGCGCGCCGAGGGCCACGCCACCGCCGTCTTCGACTTCCCGGCCGCGGAGTGGAGCACGCCCGAGCTCGACCTGGGCGACCTCGTGCTGGAGCCACCGGCGAGCATCGCCGGGCGGGTCCTCGACTCCCACGGCGAGCCGATCCCGGAGATCTGGGTCCTGCTCGACGGCGAGCCGCGCCGCCGCGATGACCTGGGCCCGTCCCTGGAAGGCCCCGAGGGCTACATGGGCGGCGAGGGCTTCGGCTTCGGGCGCATCCTGGCGCGCACGGATGCCCGGGGGCGCTTCGCCCTCGCCGACCTCCCCGCCGGGGAGTGGTGGCTCTCGGCCGGCGCCAAGGGCTACGCCCGGCGGGGCGACCGGCGGGTCGTCCTGGAGGAGGAACAGCAGCTCGACGACGTGGAACTCGTCGTGGACACGGGCCTGTCCATCCAGGGGGTCGTGGTGGACGAGGCCGGCCACCTGGTGCCGGGGGCGACCGTGGATGTGCGGGCCGAGTACCCGAGCCACCCGCTCACCTACACCCTCGCCCGGCAGGACGGCTCCTTCCTCCTGACCGGGCTCGACCCGGGGGCATACCTCGTGACCGCGAGCCCTGGCGGCCGGACGCAGCGCCTGGCGGAACGAAGGCTTGATGCCGTCCCCGCGGGCACGAAGGACCTGCGGATCGTCCTGCCTGCGGCCGCGGAGATCCGCGGGACGGTGCTGGGCCCGGACGGCGAGCCGGTCGCCGGAGCAGCGATCCTCCTCGTCGAGGGCGAGGAGTTCCTCCGCATGCTGGGCAGCAGCGACCGCCACGGACGCTTCTCCTCCTGGATCGAGAAGGGAACCACGGCGACCCTGGTCGTCCAGCCACCCGCCGGTGCGCCCGGCTTGACCGTGACGGACGTGCCCGCGGGCACTCTCGACCTCGTCGTCCGCCTGCCGAAACTCCCCTGACCGGGGCGCGAGCCGGCGCGGGCGCGCCGTCAGCCGCGCACTCCCACCACCAGGGGCGAGTGGGAGCCGATGTCGGCGGTGCGGGTTTCGGCGAAGCCGGCCGCGGCGAACCACTCCCGGTACTGGGCCGTGGTGAACACGTCGCCCTGCTCGGTGTGGAGGAGCATGTTGAGGGCGAAGAGCAGGGGGTAGGGCGGCCCGCGGCGGTCGTCGGCGGGCACCATGTCGGCGATGGCGACCAGGCCGCCGGGCCGGAGCGCCTCGTGCAGGCGGCGGAGGAGGCCCCGGGTCGCCGCCTCGCCGGCGGAGTGGGCGATGTTGCCGAGGATGGCGACGTCGAAGCGGGCGGTCCCCAGCTCGACCTCCCGCAGGTCGCCGGGGAGCCACGCGAAGCGCTCCAGGAGGCCGTGACGCCCGGCGTAGTCCCGGGTGACGTCGAGCATGGCCGGGAAGTCGAGGGCCGTCACGCGGGCCTCCGGATCCGCCTCGGCGAGGGCGATGCCCCAGACGCCGGAGCCGGCGCCGACGTCCAGGACCTCGGGGCCCCGGCGGCCCAGGTTCTCCAGGAGGAAGGCCGCCGTCCGGCGCGCGGGATCCCGGTAGGTGATGTGCAGGCCGGTGACCAGCCTGGGGAAGAAGGAGCTCGCCGCCCGGTCCTCGTCCACGGCCCGCCACGGCCGGCCGCTGCGCACGCAGTCGGCGAGATGGTCCCAGGGGTCCTCGTCGCCCTCCTGCAGTACCTGGAAGGAGGCGCCCAGGTAGTCGGGCCGTCCCTCGACCAGGTAGCAGGCGGCGACCGGGGTGAGGCGGTAGCCCCCCCCCTCGCGCTCGAGGAGCTCCAGGGC
>CAYMFV010000209.1:0-5508 GCA_964389745.1 uncultured Planctomycetales bacterium
CAGCACGTGCAAGGGCACCGCCACCGAGGACAGGCCAGGCCCCGAGGACCGGTAGCTCACCGCCGCCGTCCACAGCGTCCGGCCCACCCACGAGGAAAGGGCACCCGCCGGCGGCGTGAAGGACGCCGTGGCGTCGCCGAAGGCGTCCAGCACTCCGCTGGCACCCGCCGTCCACGGCAACGGCCCCTGCAGCGACCGCTGGAAGAGGGCGTCCCGCGTCAGCGGAACTTCCAGGCCCTGCAGGATCGTCGGACCCCGCCCGCTCCGCGACGCCAGCAACTGGTACGCCGCACCGGCCTCCGCGTCCGGGAAGTCGAGGGCGTACTTCACCTGGCCTCCCTGGCTCGCCCTCAAGATCCGCCTGCCAGGCCAGAGGAAGGGGTCGAAGACGAACTCCTCGGCCCAGTTCCGGTACAGCCCGATCGAGTTGTAGCTCTGGAAGAGGATCCGGGGGGCGTTGCCTCCACGAAGATCGGCCCAAACCGCCAGGTGATGGGCAATGCTCGTGTCCTTGTCCTCCGGCTCGAACAACCACAGGCGTTCACCCGTAGCCCCCGACAGAACCTCCACCCGGCTTCGCGCTCCCGGGACCGGATCCCGCACGCTCAACACGACGTCCTGGATCCCGTCGCCGTCCAGGTCCTGGCTCGCATCCGCCCGATGCCCGTAACGTTGGTCCAGGACTGGCCCCATGACCGTCCACAATTCGGAGCCATCGGCTCCTGACAAGGCACGGACGTAGCCACCCCCCAGGCCGCCCCATTCCTGGCCGGTGAGCAGATCCGGCACACTATCACCGTTGACGTCGCCCAGCGGCTCCAGGAGTGCGCCATACGAGTCGTAGGGCAGTGCCCCGTAGAAGGACGCCAACATCACACCCGCATAGGGATCATAGATGTGGATGGCTCCGGCATAGTACGCTCCGACGTCGCTGCCGGGTTCCCCGATCGCCACCTCGCTGTTGCCATCGCCGGTGAAATCCCCCACCTCGGCCAGCGTCGCACCGAAGAACCCGAACTCCTCGCTGCCGTCGAGACGCCAGGTCCGCGGCACGCCGTAGGCCAGCGTATGGGCAAAGACGGCACCGCGGTCGAGTTCGTTGGCGACCTGGGACGCGCCGATAGCACCCACCAGCACGTCCGGGTATCCGTCCCCATCCGTATCCGGCAGCGTCACCACGTTGCTGGACTGGAAGCCCACACCAAAACGCGTCCACTCCGGCAGACCCAGTCCTGGCGGATTGCCTGGATCCTCCAGCATCACCCAGGGCCTGTCCGGATCGTCGGACCTCGCCATGAGGACGACCCCACGGTCGTTCGGTGGCTCCGTCATGCTGGAAAGAACCAGGTCGCGGAGGCCACCTCCGAGCAGGTCGATGGTGGCGAGCTGGATCCGACTTGCAAACCCGTCCAGGAGCCTGTTGCTTCCAAGATCCGGAGCCACCCGGAACCACAGGATGGCCCCGGTGCGGCCGGAGACGGCCATCATCGAGCCATAGCCGTGCTGCTCTCCCTCGCCGAGAACCATGTCCACCCAGCCGTCTCCGTCGATGTCATCCACATAGGTCACGTCTCCGCCATCCTGGTAGTTCAGGATCACGGAGTGGTCCCAGCGGAAGGTCTGCGCCCACCAACCGCCGACAACCTCCTGGGCACGCACCCGGCCCGCCATCAGCAAGGCCACAGCCCCCAGGAGAGCCAACGATGCCCCGATGCCCCGCACCATCCCTCCTTGTCCATGCAAGTTCCTCATTGCTGCACCTCGTACGCTCCCATGTCCTTGAGTCCCGTCTGCGTATCCGGCCGCGGCTCTCCGCGTACATCATTGCTCGTATCGGGCACGGTCGTGCCCAGGCCCGCATCAATCACCGGACTACCCTGCGCAAGGTCGGGAAACACCAATCCAAGGTCGGACGCCCCGGTGACCACGGTCAGCGCGGGATCCACGTACTGGTTCTGCCGAAGATTCGCGTAGGCCGTGGGATCCGGGGCTCCCAGCCTGCCAAGGCTCGAGGCGTAGGTCGAGCCAAACACCAACTGCCAGAGGTTGCTGGGGCCCGCCTGCGACGGCCACGGGTAGAACGCCTGGTCACTCGTCCCCAACGCCGGCACAGTGACCGGGCCGTTCTTGTTCAGCACGCAGTTGTGGACGTTCGAACCAGGAGACCAGAGATCGGTGTTGGTGCCAGTGAGAGCATCCGGATCCTGGCTGCCGTATTGGACCGCGATGGCATAGGGCGCATCGTTGTCCGTTATCGTCAACTGCGCGAGCTGGACAACGGCGCTGCAGTTGCCGTCACCATAAAGCACGAAGGGCGCAGCATCGTACATGTGCAGGCCAACCGCGTTCCGTCCCTGGTTTTCCGACAGCACGCAGTTGGAGGCGCGGATCTGGTAGAGACGATCCCGACTGCCACCGGTCGCCTGCCCAGCCAGCCGGAACCCGGAGGTCCAGTTGTTCGAGAGGTAGAGATGGTGCATCGACAGGAAGGTCACATCGTAGTCCTTGACCTTGAAGAAGACGCCGTGGGCTTGCCCGGACGGAGATTGGCCGTTGAAGCGGAACTCGGACTTCCCGAGAACCACGCTGCCGAAGTCGTCGGGCTGGTCCGGATAGGAGGATCCCTCGGCGAAAAGGCCATGCCGGTAGTTGTTGTTTACCTGGGAATTCGACACGCGCACCGTGGACCAGGTTCCGGCCTCTGTGGCCACCAAGCGGATGCCCGACGCTGTGTGCGCCCGGTCCAGGCTTACGTCCGCCCCGTTGTCGCTGATGACGCAACCGTTCTCCGCCACGAAGGTGCCGAAGGAGTTGCTCTCCGCCACCAAGTCGCCTGCAATCTCCACGTACACCCCGTCCATCTGGGCGTCGCGGACCTTGCTGTTGGCCAGCCGGACGTCCACCTGATGCTCGGCGAAAGGCGCGATCACCTCGATGCCTGACCTCCCGATCGGAATGGGCGGCGGTAGCGGCGGCAGAGCCCCCGCCGGGCGGCCCGCGATGGTGACTCCGTCCACCGTGAGGTCGATGTTCGTACGCCGCGGCAACATGGCGTAGATCACGGAAGCCTGCAAAGCGAGAGCCTTGGTCCGGTAGTCCCCGCCCAGGAACTGGATCTTGAGGTTATGGCGCTCCGTGAAGCCACTCGGGTCTGACTCCGGCGAGAACTCAAAGAGATGCTCGGTCGGCGTCAGCGTCGTCGACCCATCGGGCGAACGCGCCAGGCACCGCTGAATGGTCACGTCCAGGTCGATGGCTCCCGACCCTGACGCAGAAAGGAGGGTCACCGCTTGCTGGCAGCCGTAGAAGGCCACACCATCAACAATGGCGGACAGGGTCAGGTCTGCCTGGACATCCAGCTCGATCCCCACCCCGAAGTCGTGCATCTCGATGCCCTGGTTCGTATCAGGCAGGAGCTGCGGTTGGGTCGTGAGGTACGTCAGGACCTGCGTGGTGCGAACCGTGCTCTCTGCCCCCAAAACGGAAGCACGCAGTCCCGGCACCCTTGAAACGTGCCCGTTCGTTGTCGTTGCCGTCCGCATCCCAGGCCACGATCTTCACGCCCGCCGGGATGAGTATGGGAAACTGCTCGACGTTCGGAATCGCTGTGTCATACAACGCCGTGCTCATTTCCAGCATGATCGTGTCGCCAGCAACTGCCGCCGCCAGGGCTTCCGTCAGGGTCCCGTAGGGCGAGGACTGGCTCCCGTTCCCGCTGGGAACCTCGTCCGCGTCAGCCCAGATGGTTCGCTGCGCCCGGGCCATCCCCGGCAACAGGAGAACCATCAGGCAGGCAGGAAGGAAGGAAGGAAGGAAGGCAGGAATCTCCTCACGCTTGGTCCTCCAGTTCCAAAGGTTGTTATCAAGACGGCTGCATGCGGCCGCAGCGGCATTCTAGCACGACTCCGAGGCCCGGCAACCCTCTCTTTCTGCACTACCTCTCTCCACCTCCCCCGTCAGTTCCAAGTCCGGTTCCCAGGCCGCGTTATGAACACCAGGCCCAGCAGGAGCATCGTTGGACCCGTCCCCTCCTCGCCCTTCCACTCGCGGACCAGGGAGGGCCCCTGGACGCAAGCAAGCGGGAGGCCGCCGCCGGCTACGGGCGCACCTCCAGGGGCACCGCCACCGAGGACAGACCCGGCCCGGTTGACCGATAGCTCACCGCTGCCGTCCACAGCGTCCGGCCCACCCACGAGGAAAGGGCACCCGCAGGCGGCGTGAACGCCGCCGTGGCGTCCCCGAAGGCGTCCAGCCGGCCGCTGGCCCCCGAGGTCCACGGCAGCAGCCCCTGCAGCGACCGCTGGAACAGGGCGTCCGACGTCAACGGGATCACCAGCCCGCCCAGCGTCGTCGGGCCACGGCCGCTGCCGGAAGCCAGGACCCGGTACGCAGCCCCGGCGTCCGCGTCCGGGAAGTCCAGGGCATACTTCACCTGGCCACCCGCCGCGGCGCTCACCGTTCGCCTGCCGGCCCAGAGGAAGGGGTCGAAGACGAGTTCTTCGGTCCAGGTGCCAGGATTCATGGAACGGTTGCCGAGCCACAGGAGGACCCTTGGCGAGATGCCGGCACGCAGATCGGCCCATGCCGCCAGAGTGTTGACATACGTATTCCCGTCTGCAGCAGGCAACCGCCAGAGGACCTCCCCCGTGGCACCAGAGAGCACGTCCACCCGGGCTGGCTGCGCAGGAGGCCCAGTCAGGGGCACCGCCGCGACCACCACCACGTCTTGGATCCCGTCGCCGTCCAGGTCCCGGGAGGTGTCCGCCCTGTTGCCGTACCACTCGCCAGCCTGGAGACCCGTGGCCGTCCAGAGCTCGGAGCCGTCCGCCCCCGAGAGGGCGCGGACGAACCCGGCCGGAAATGGGGCGTAGGGTCCGGCATCCCCCGTGAGGATGTCCGGGACGCCATCCCCGTTCACGTCTCCCAGGGGCTCCAGGAGGGACCCGTAGTAGAGGAAGTCTTGCGTCCCATAGAAGGATGCCACCATCACCTGGTTGTAGGGATCGAAGATGTGGACGGCGCCACCGACCACTGCGCCCACGTCGCTGCCCTGCTCCCCGATCGCGATCTCCGTCCGGCCGTCTCCGGTCACGTCGCCAATGGCAGCAAGGGTGGTACCGAAGAACCCGAACTCCTGGGTTCCATCGAGACGCCAGATCAACGGGGAGCCCGGAGCCATCGAGAAGGCGAGCACGGCACCGTGACTGTACTCGTTCGGAACCTGGGAGGCACCTGGAGCCCCAACCAGGACGTCGTTCCAACCGTCTCCATCCGAGTCGGGAATGCCGACCACGCCATCAGACTGGAAGCCACCGCCAAAGGTTGTCCACGGCGGCACGCCAATGCCGGGAGGATTGCCGGGATCCTCCACGACCTGCCACGGCTTGCCCATGCTCCTCGTATCGCCGATCAGGACCTGGCCTCGGGTGTTGGAATCCGCATGCACATCTGAGCCTGGATTTCCCATCTGACCAGTGTCCAGGCGTCGCATGAGCACTGCCGTCAGGT
>CAYMFV010000210.1:0-5501 GCA_964389745.1 uncultured Planctomycetales bacterium
GATGCAAATGGGAAGGACAGAGGAGCGTGAGCGGGCCGGTCCGAGGGCCAGGTGGGTGGAGGGGTGGTCAGAAGCGTTATAGTGGAGGGGGTGGGGGGGTAGGGGGAATGGCTGTTGTGTGGAGTGAGGGGGGGGCAAGGGGGGGGAGAAGGGGGGCTTCGCGCCGGCATTGGCCGGCGCCTGGGCGCGGCCGACTACGCCGAGATCGGCGGGGCCATCCGCCTGGGCGTCCAGGGAGGGGTGTTCATCGGCCACGGCCGCTCCGACGCTCGCGCCGTTCCTCCGGCCCTGCGCACCGTCCGGGACAGCCTGGCCAAGGGGGTCAATCAGCACATCACCGAGAGCCTCGCCGCCCAGCCGGCCGGGAACAGCGAGACCGGCGAGGAGTCCCGAGCGTGAAGGATCGCATCCCGGTGGGCATCAGTGGTGTCGGCCACCATGTTCCCGAGCGGGTGGTGGACAACGAGTTCTTCACCAGCTTCGTGGACACCAACGACGCCTGGATCCAGCAGCGCACCGGCATTCGGGAGCGGCGTTGGCTCTCTGACGGCGAGCGGCCCTCGGACCTGTTCGTGGCCGCAGGCAGCAAGGCCCTGGAGCGGGCCGGCGTCAGCCCGGAAGAGGTGGACATGCTGGTGGTGGGGTCGGTCACCGGCGACTACACCGTCCCTTCCGCAGCCTGCGTCATCCAGGAGCGCATGGGGCTGCGCCGGGCCGCCGCCTTCGACGTGGCCGCCGCCTGCTCGGGCTTCCTCTACGCCCTGACGGTGGGCCAGCAGTTCATCGCCAACGGCACCTGCCGCCGGGTCCTGGTCATGGGCGGCGAGGCCCTGTCCCGGATCACCGACATCTACGACCGGAGCACCTGCGTGCTCTTCGGCGACGGCGCTGGCGCCGCCCTCTTGCAGCCATGGGAGGAGTGCGGCCAGGGCCGGATCGAGGCCACCAGGCTCGGCGCCGATGGCAACGGCTACGAGTTCATCATCCGCCCCAAGGGGGGGGGGCTGCATCCCCTGGACGCCGCCGCTCTGGCCGAGGGCGAACACCTGTTGCACATGCGTGGGCGGGAGGTGTACCGGACCACGGTCTCGAGGATGGCCGAGCTGGTCGCCTGGGCCCTGGACGGCCAGGACCAGGAGCGCCTCGGACTGGTGATTCCCCACCAGATGAACGCCCGCATCCTGGAGACCATCACCCAGCGCCTGCACATTCCGCCGGAGAAGGTCTACGTCAACATCGACCGCTTCGGCAACACCTCGGCCGGCACCATCCCCATCGCCCTGGCCGAGGCCTGGGAGCGAGGCCTCCTGGAGAAGGAGCGCCTGGTGGTCCTGGCCGCCTTCGGGGCCGGCCTCACCTGGGGCGCGGCCCGCATCCTCTGGTAGGCGGGAACGCTCCGGCAGCCTCTGCCATGAAGATCGGACTCCTCCTCCCCGGACAGGGCGCCCAGGTCGTGGGCATGGGCCAGGACTTCGCCGCTGCCAGTCCGGCCGCCGCCCGTCTTTTCGCCCTGGCCGACGAGATCCTCGCCCTGCCCCTCTCCCGGATCTGCTTCACCGGCCCCCTGGAGGAGCTGACCCGGACCGACGTCGCCCAGCCGGCCATCTACGTCACCTCCCTGGCCGCCCTGGCGGCTCTCGAGGAGCGCCGGGGCCGACCCCTGGTGCCGGCCATGGCCGCCGGCCTGTCCCTGGGCGAGTACACGGCCCTGGCAGCCGCCGGGGCGCTGTCCTTCGCCGACGGGCTGCGCCTCGTCCGCCTCCGGGGCCAGGCCATGCAGGAGGCCAGCGAGGCCCGGCCGTCGGGGATGACCTCCGTCCTCGGCCTGGATCCGGCCGTCCTGGAGGAGCTGTGCGCCGCCGTGGCCCGGGAGAGCGGACGCATATGCCAGGTGGCGAACCGCAACGCCCCCGGCCAGGTGGTGATCAGCGGCGCGCTCGAGGCCCTGGATCTCCTGGAGCAGCGGGCCCGGGAGGCGGGGGCCCGGCGGGCTCTCCGGCTGAACGTGGCCGGCGCCTTCCACAGCGAGGTCATGCGCCCCGCCGCCGAGCGCCTGGCCGCGGCCCTGGCCGAGGTGGAGATGCGGCCGCCGGTGTGCCCGGTGTGGCAGAACGCCACCGCCGCCCCCGCCACCGATCCGGAGGAGCTCCGGCGCCAGCTCGCGGCCCAGCTCACCGCCCCGGTCCTATGGGAGGACTCCTTCCGGAGCATGGCCGGCGCCGCGGACACCCTCTTCCTGGAGCCCGCACCCGGCCGGGTCCTGGCTGGCCTGGCCCGGAAGATCGTCCCCGGGGCCCGGGTCCTGGGCTTGCCGGGGACCAATGCCCTGGACAGTCTGGTGGAGGAGCTTGGAGCATGAGCACGAGCAGGGAACTGGCGGAGATGCGCGTCCTGGTGACCGGCGCCTCCCGGGGGATCGGCCGGGCCATCGCCGTGACCCTGGCGGCCGGCGGCGCCCGGGTGGCCGGGCTCGCGACCCGCCTGGGCAACCTGGAGGCGGTGGGGGAGGAGATCCGCGCCGCCGGCGGCGAGTTCCTGCCCCTGGAGGGCGACGTCGCCGCGCCGGCCACCGCCGGGGCGGCGGTGGCGGCGGTCCTGGAGGCCTGGGGCGGCCTGGACGCCCTGGTGGCCAACGCCGGCATCACCCGGGACAACCTCCTCGTGCGCATGTCCCCGGAGCAGTTCCAGGAGGTCGTGGCCACCGACCTGGCCGGTCCCTTCTGGTTCCTGAAGGCCGCCGCCCGGCCGATGATGCGGGCCCGGCGAGGCCGCGTGGTCCTGATCGGCTCGGTGGTGGCCCGGCTCGGCAACCCCGGCCAGGCCAACTACTGCGCCGCCAAGGCCGGCCTCCACGGTCTGGCCCGTTCGGCGGCCCTGGAGCTGGGCAGCCGGGGCATCACGGTCAACGTGGTGGCCCCGGGCTTCATCGAGACCGAGATGACCGCCGCCGTGCCCGCCGCGGCCCGGGAGGCCATGCTTGGCAAGATCCCCCTGGGGCGCCCCGGACGTCCCGAGGACGTGGCCGGAGCCGTCCGCTTCCTCCTGGGCCCCGCCGGGGCCTACCTGACGGGGCAGGTCCTCCCGGTGGACGGGGGCCTTTCCCTGGGTTGAGGCGCCGCTACAATCCTCGGGACCCGGCCGGCCTGGTCGCCGCCGGGACGATCCCTCCCCCCTGGGACGGTCCCGGGACCTTCCCGCAACCGACGACGTCGCCCCGCCGGCCATGGCCGCGGGCAGACCCCACGCAGAGAGAGCAGCCGTGAACCAGAACGAGATCGAAGAAAAGGTCTACGAGATCATCTGCGAGCACCTGGGAGCCTCCCGGGACAAGCTCTCCCCGGAGACGAGCTTCATCAACGATCTCGGAGCCGACAGTCTCGACACCGTCGAGCTGGTCATGGAGTTCGAGGGTGCCTTCGACATCACCATCCCGGACGAGGACGCCGAGAAGATCCAGACTGTCGGGGACGCCATCAACTACATTGCCGGCAAGGTGGCGGCCGCCAGCTAGCGGGCTTGGTCCCGAACGCCCCGGCCGGCGGCCTCCCCGCCGGCCGGGGCGTCGCTGCCACGGAGCCGAGAACATGGTGGACGAGGATCGCCGGGTGGTGGTTACGGGGGTGGGGGCGGTGACGCCTCTGGCCCTGGGTGCGCAGGAGACCTTCCGCCTGCTCCTGGAGGGCCGGAGTGGGATCCGCGTCATCGAGCGCTGGGACACAAGCCGGAACGCCACCCGCATCGCCGGTGAGGTGCGGGGAGTGACCTACCGGCCCGAGGAGCACTTCACACCCCGGGAGCTGCGGCGTCTGGACATCTTCACGCAGCTCGGCATGGTGGCCGCTCGGGATGCGGCTCGGGACGCTGGCCTGGAGGAGGGCCAGGGCGTCGCCGACCCGACCCGGGCCGGAGCCATCTTCGGGAGCGGCATCGGCGGCATCAATGGCATCCTCGAGCAGGCTGAGGTGTATCGCGAGCACGGTCCCCGGCGGGTGACGCCCTTCTTCATCCCGAACACCATGGTCAACGCCCTGCCGGGGAACGTGGCCATCGCCTTCGGTCTGGAGGGTCCCTGCTTCGCCACGGGCTCGGCCTGCTCGAGCAGCGGCCACGCCATCGGCCTGGCGATGCGGGAGATCCGCAGCGGCCGGGCGGACATGGTCTTCACCGGCGGCTCCGAAGCGGTGACCATCCCCCTGTGCCTGGCCGGCTTCAACGCCCTCAAGGCCCTGTCCACCCGCAACGACGAGCCCGAACGCGCCTCCCGGCCCTTCGACCGGGACCGGGACGGCTTCGTGATGGGGGAGGGAGCGGCCGTCCTCATCCTGGAGTCCCTGGCCCACGCCCGGGCCCGAGGCGCCCGGATCTATTGCGAGCTGGCCGGCTTCGGCCAGACCGACGACGCCATCCACATCACCGCGCCGGACAGCAGTGCCGTGCGTCCGGGGCGCTCCATGAGCTTCGCCCTCCGGGACGCGGGCATGGATCCGTCCGAGGTGGACTACGTCAACGCCCATGGCACTTCCACCCTCCTGAACGACGCCATGGAGACCATGGCCATCAAGCTGGCCCTGGGCGAGGAACACGCCCGGCGGGTGTCCATCTCCTCGAGCAAGTCCATGCTCGGCCACCTGATCGGGGCGGCATCGGCGGTGGAGGCGGTGGTCACGGTGCTCTCCATTCACGAGGGGGTGGTCCACCCGACCCTGAACCTGGAGCACCCCGACGTGGAGAACGGTTGCGACCTGGACTACGTCCCCGGCTCCGCCCGGGAGATGCCCATCCGGGCCGCCCTCTCCAACTCCTTCGGCTTCGGTGGTCACAACGTCACCCTCGCCTTCCGCCGTCTCACCACAAGACCCGCATCCCCGTGAAGCAGAAGTTCGCCGAGGCCCTCCGGGCCTACCGCAAGGAGCTGTTCCGGATCGAGCACGACCCCGAGGAGCTGAAGCGCCTCACCGAGGAGGCCCTGCATTACAGCAAGGAGGCCCTGGACAACGCCTATCACTACCACTTCCACCGCCTCCCCGACGCCAACCGGGCGGAGATCATCAACATGATCAACAACTACACCACCGAAGCACTGTTGCCGCCGGTGGTGGAGAAGCTGACCCGGCGCCAGGTCCTCCTGGAGAAGAAGCTCGACCTCCTGGTCCGCCTCCTGGAGGAGGCCCTGGCTCGCATCGGCGTGGAGGACGAGAAGTGAAGGGGACGGCCGCCGCGGCCATCCCTCCCGCCGAGATCCTGGAGGCCCTCCACTCCCGGGGGTTGGAAGGGGTCCTGGAGCCGGCCCGCCGGGCGGGCGCCCTGCCGGAGCTGATCCGGGATCTCCAGGCCGTGGACTGGGCAATGCTGGACCGCCAGCTCGCTGCCCTGGGCGCGGCCACCGGGGCCCCGGTGGGGGAGCTGACGCCCCCGGAGCTCCTGCCCCCCTCGAGCGAGCGGGACCGGCCCGAGACCCGGGCCGCCGCGCGCCGCCGGGTCGAGCTGTTGACCCCGGTGGT
>CAYMFV010000211.1:0-5495 GCA_964389745.1 uncultured Planctomycetales bacterium
GGGGAAGGGGAAGGCCAGGGCGGGCTCCGGGCCACGGTTCCGGCGCCGGCGGTGCCGGCGGCGGCGCGACGTCGGCCGCCAGCTCGCCATGCACCGACGGCAGGTCGGCGGGGCGCACCGCGAAGGGGTCAGCGGCGCTGCGCAGGGCCTCGATGTCGGCGAGCATCTCCCGAGCGCTGCCGTAGCGCTGCTGGAGATCGGCCATGGCCCGGCGGATCACCCAGCGCAGTGCCTCGGGACAACGGCGCTGGACCTGGGACAGGCTGCCATGGGCGGGAAAGGTGCCATCCACCAGGGAAAAGAGGACGGCCCCCACGCCGTAGAGGTCGAAGCGCACACCATCCACCTCGCTCACCTTGGCACCCCGCAGGGCAGACCGGACCAGCTCCGGGTCCCGGTAGTACTCGGTGCCATGGGTCGTGAGGGTCATCCCCGAGCGCAGTGGGGTGACCAGTCCCAGGTCCACCAGGTAGGCCCGGCCCGCGGAGATGATGACGTTCTCCGGCTTCACGTCCTTGTGCCAGAGCCCATGGCGATGGTAGCGGTCCAGGGTGGCGAGCAGGTCGGCGACGTAGCCCAGGACCTCCCGAAGTCGCCGGTCGTCCAGGCCCTGGTGGCCGGTGGCGGCGTGCAGTTGCTCGGTGACGGTGCCCAGGTCCACGCCCGGGACGTAGGGCATCACGTAGTAGAAGCGGTTCTCGTCGATGCCGTGCTCCAGTACCAGTCCCAGGTCCCGGGCGGCCTCCAGGGCGCGGCTCTCCCGGACGATCTGGGGCAGGTTGCTGCCTTCGTCCAGGAGGAAGAGCTTGATCACCACGCGCTCGGGCACCGGCAGGCCTGCCCGGCGCCAGGCGTCGACCCGCTCCCGGCCGGGCCGGGCCACGTAGAGCCGGGCGCCGGAGCCGCCCCCAGGCAGGGTGCCCTCGAGGACGAAGCCCTCCAGGCCCGCCAGGCCGGCATCCTCGGGCTCGGGGCCAGGCTCCCGCTCCATGGCCCGGGCCACCCGCTGCCCGGCTCCCCCGGCACCGGCCAGCCCCAGAAGGCGGGCGGGGTGCAGGAGGAGGATCCGGGACAGGCAACGGCCTGCCACCACCAGCTCGTTCTCCAGGGCCCGGGCGTAGTGGCGCGCGGCCGAGGTGCTGCCGGCCAGGGTCCGGAGGAGGAAGAGGGGCAGGAGGATGCAGGCGGCGCACAAGGCGGCCGCCAGGCGCACGCAGTCCTGGATCTGCCCCCTGATGAAGCGCAGGATGCGGCCGAGGAGGCGGAGGAGCAAGCGGAGGAGCCGCACGGACAGGACCAGGGCGAAGACCCCGACGAGGGCCACCAGGGCCAGGGCGAGGATCTCCAGGCTTCCAGGCAGGAAGAAGGTCATCATGGGACGCTCCTCGGATGCGGACCGGGCCCGCTCAGCCGCCCCCGCCGCCGGGGTCCTGCCGGGATGCCACCTGGCGGCGGTAGACCTCGGCCAGGGCCTCGTCGAAGAGGGCGTCGCTGCCCTTGTTCGGATTGAGGGGCAGCCCGTTGCGCTCGGCCTCGGCCAGCTCCTCCGGGGAGAAGCTGTAGGTCGCTACCACCTCCGCCACCCGCCGGCGCAGCGCTGTCCGCACCCGGGCCAGCCGGCGGCTGACCGTGGCCTCGCTGATCCCCAGATCGGCGGCCACGTCCCTGCCCCTGCGGCCGTCGAAGACCCGCATCCGGTAGATGGAGAAGTCCAGGAAGTCGGTCTCCTTCTCCACCTTGCGGATGGCCGCCGCCACCTTGGCCCGGAACACGGCGGCCTCGTACTCCCGATCCGGCGCCGGCCCGTGGCCGGAGCCCATCCAGCTCTCGTCCAGGCTGGTCGTAGGCCGGCCCGAGCCCCGCTTCTGGGCCATGCGCCGGTCGATCTCGTCCCCCATCACGTGCCGGGCGATGGCCAGCAGCCAGGTAGAGAAGCGCACCCCCCGGGAGGGGTCGTGGCGGTCGATGGCGTCGGCCAGGGCCGCCAGGGTCTCCTGGGAGAGGTCCCGAACGGTCTCCGGGCCGAAACGCCCGCGGCCCCAGCGCCGGAGGGTGGCCTGGAGCACGGGGCCGAAGATCTCCCAGAGCTCGAACCAGGCCTCGGGGTCCCGGGCCTTCAGGCGGCCGATGAAACGGGTGCTCAGGCTCCGGGCCATACCCGGATTCTAGGGGGCGGGGAATGCAAGCCGGGGAAACCCATTCCCAAGGAGGGGGCGTCGGCGGCACTGCCGCCATCCACCCGGAACTGGCCGCGAAGCAAGCAAGGAGGGATCCAAGACCATGGCCGGCATCCTCAAGACCGTCTTTCGTTTCGGCGTGATCGCCGGGATCGTGGCCGGCGGGGCCGCACTCTTCGCCGGCCCGGACCGGATCCACGCCCTCTTCACCCAGGTGCGCCACGATGTCCACGACGCCATCGACGAGAGCATCCAGGACCCCGTGGTCCTCCGCCAGCAGCTCGCCAGGCTGCAGAAGGAGTACCCGAAGCGCATCGCCCAGGTCCGGGGCGACCTGGCCGAGCTCCAGGAACAGATCCGGCAGTTCGAGAGGGAACGGGAGATCGCCCGGAGGGTCGTGGAGCTGGCCACCCGGGACCTGACCGCGCTCCAGGAGGAGGTCCGGCCGACCGCCGGCCAAACCGGGCGGGACCTGGACGCCCGGCTGCAGCGGGCCCGCATCGGCCGGGCCCAGGCCCGCCTGGCCCGGGCCCGGCAGGTGGCCGCCCTCTACGCCGGTCGGGCCGAGGACGCCGACCGGAACCTGGAGCACCTGTACCAGCAGGAGGAGCGCCTCCAGGAGGTCCTGTCCCGTCTCGAGGCCGAGCAGGCCCAGTTCCAGGCTCAGCTCCTGCAGCTCGAGCGCCAGGTGGACGCCGTGGCCCGGAACGAACGCCTCATCGTGCTGATGCGCCGCCGGCAGCGGACCATCGACGAGATGGACCGCTACGAAGCCGCCAGCCTGGACCAGGTCCGAGCCCGGTTGGAGGCGGTCCGCGCCCGGCAGGAGGCCGAGCTCGAGGCCCTGGGCCAGAGCCAGGAGCGCATGTCCTACGAGGAACAGGCGCGCTTCGAGCTTGAGGTCGGGGAAGGCGCGCCGGGCGGCACGGCCTCCGGGGAGGCCTTCTAGCTCCGCCGGGGGAAGGCGGATTCCGGCCGGGGCCCCTGCTCCAGAGGAGGGGCCCCGGCGCCTATCCTGGTGCCCATGTGCAGCATCCCCGTCCTCGCCGGGCTCCTGCTCCTCGCCACGACCTCGCTCCAGGATGCGCCCCAGGAGGGGGGGGCGGCCGATCCGCCGCCGGGCTTCCGCAGTCTCTTCTCCGGCCGGGACCTGGCCGGCTGGCGGGGTCGTCCCCACCTGGACCCCCGCCAGGAGGCCGCCTGGAGCCCCGAGGAACGAGCCCGGCACCAGGTCGAGTGGCAGACCGACCTGGAGCGGCACTGGCGGGTGGAGGACGGGACCATCGTCAACGACGGTCAGGGCGTCTTCCTCACCACCAAGGAGGACTTCGGCGACGTGGAGCTCCTCCTCGAGTACCGGACGGTGCCTCTGGCCGACAGTGGCATCTACCTCCGGGCCACGCCCCAGGTCCAGATCTGGGACACGACCGAGGCTGGCGGCAAGTGGGAGCTCGGGGCGGACAAGGGCAGCGGCGGCCTCTGGAACAACCAGCGCTGGCCCCGGGATCCCCTGGTCCGGGCCGATCGCCCCTTCGGCGAGTGGAACAGCCTGCGCATCCTCCAGGTCGGGGCCCGCACCAGCGTCTGGCTGAACGGCCGGCTGGTCGTCGACCACGTGCCCATGGAGAACTACTGGGACCGCTCCCTGCCCCTCTTCCCCCGGGGTCCCATCCAGCTCCAGACCCACGGCGGCGAGATCCGCTTCCGCAGGCTCTTCCTCCGGGAGATCCCTCCGGTGGAGGCGAACGCCATCCTGGCCGCCCACGGGGACGCGGCCTTCCTGCCGGTCTTCGACGGCCGGGACCTCCAGGGCTGGGCCGGGGCCGTGGACGGCTGGACGGTGGAGGACGGGGACCTGGTCTGCCGTCCGGGCCACGGCGGCACGATCTTCACCGAAGCGGAGTACGGAGACTTCGTGGCCCGCTTCGAGTTCCTGCTGCCGCCCGGCGGCAACAACGGCGTCGCCATCCGCTACCCGGGCCAGGGCGACACCGCCTACGTCGGCATGTGCGAGGTCCAGATCCTCGACGACGACCATCCCAGCTACGCCGGGCTCCAGCCCTGGCAGTGCCACGGCTCCATCTACGGTATGGTGCCCGCCCACCGGGGCCATCTCCGGCCGCCCGGCACCTGGAACTTCGAGGAAATCACGGTCCAAGGCGGCCGCATCCGGGTGGAGCTGAACGGCACCATCATCACCGAGGCGGACCTGGACGCCATCGAGAAGACGGCCGACGGCAAGGACCATCCGGGGAGGACCCGGCGCCGGGGCTACTTCGGCTTCGCCGGCCACAGGGATCCCGTGCGCTTCCGGCACATCCGCATCCGCCCCCTGGACTGAGCGCCCGGACCGGTGCAGGCCCTTGCGCTCCCCCAGGTCGAAGCCGCCCTGCGCCGGCGGCCACCCGTCCCCTCCCCCCCCCCGCCGGGGCATGGGGAGGCCGGGGTGGCTATGGTCCTCTCCTTCGTCGACGGCCCGGCCCGGGTCCTGCTCATGCGCCGGGCCAGGCATCCCGAGGACCCCTGGTCGGGTCAGGTCTCCCTTCCCGGGGGCCGCCGGGACGCCGGCGACGCCGACACCCTGGCCACCGCCATCCGGGAGACCCGGGAGGAGGTCGGGCTGGACCTGGAGCGGGCCGGACGACTCCTGGGCGGCCTGCCACCGGTCCAGGCCGTGGCCCGGGGCCGCCTCCTGCCCCTCCACATCCACCCCTGGATCTTCGCCCTGGAGGCCCCGGCCCGCCTCCACCTGGGCAGCGAGGCGGCCGCGGTCTTCTGGCTGCCCCTGGGCCTGGCGGCCCGGGGCTCCCTGGACGCACAGAGGCCCTGGTCCCGGAACGGCCAGAAGCTGCTCCTGCCCTGCTGGCACTGGCAGGGCGAGGAGATCTGGGGCCTCACCTGGCGCATGCTGCGCCTGCTCCTGGAGACCCTGGACGTGGTCTGAGGCCTGCGTTCCCCTTGGCTGCCCGTAGGCAGGTCCCATGTGCGGCTGGCATCCCGTCCCGCTCCTGGCCTCCCTGCTCCTGGCCGGCGCCGCCTGCACGACCACCTCCAGCCCGGAGGAGGCCCTCTGGCGGGCCCGCCTCGACCTGCGCCCGGACGGACAGGTGGAGGTCCAACTGCGCTTCCCAGGCGCAGTGGCCCGCCTCCTGCCGGTGCCCGGCACCCCCCGGCCCCGTGACCTGGCCCTGCGTACCACCGGCGGCTGGCAGCCTCTGGCCTTCCTCGAGGGAGAGGTGCCCTTGCCGCCCGGTTGCCGGGACCCGGAGGTCCGCTACCGCTTCCTCCCCCCCCCCCGAGGCCGGCGGTGACGTGCTC
>CAYMFV010000212.1:0-5479 GCA_964389745.1 uncultured Planctomycetales bacterium
CCGAGAGTCCTGTCCCTGTCTTCTCTAGTGCACACGGGGTTCTCCGCCCTCCTGCCCACCCGAAAAGAGCGACCAGCTGTCCACAGACGCCTCGGCAAGACGTCCGTTCCCACTGCTGTCTTCTTGTTCATGTTCATGTCAGCGCTCTCTGCCTGTTGGCAGGCTCCGATTCAGGGCAGTCCCGGC
This sequence comes from uncultured Planctomycetales bacterium, assembly GCA_964389745.1. GTDB lineage: Bacteria > Planctomycetota > UBA1135 > UBA1135 > UBA1135 > CAYMFV01. The sequence goes on from CAYMFV010000212.1 coordinate 187, forward strand.
TACGATGGCGTGACGAACGGCGGAGACACTGACCCGCCGGCATACCTCCGAAGCGAGGATCCTCTCTCCATCCACGGCCTCTCGGTTGGTGATACCGTCGCATTCTACCGACTGGCAAGTTCGCCTTCTTGGATCGGCCCGGTGGTGTCGAATCAGGTGTACGTGCGACTCGTCGGTACAGGTTTGGCGGACATCGGAGCCGGTGAGGGCGTTGCGCTCCAGCACAAAGGCCATGGGCAAGGCAACGCAACTATTGGCCATGGAGATACCTCCTTACAGCTCGGCCTGGGAAGAGCCAGGACCTTGCCAGGTCACGGCAATAGTCTGCGCTCTGCTGGAACCGGTCAGATTGCTGCCCTGCACGGAACAGGTTCCGGAGATTCCGCCGGAGGTGAGGCGGACGCTCGCCTTGGCACCGGCAGCGCAGGGGCTGCGACACACCAAGGCCATGGCCAAGCCGAGCCCCTCGGAGGCCATGGTCAGAGCAAGAGCAGCACGGGTTCGGAAGGACTGGATAGCTTGGGCGGCCAGGGGAGTCATGCGACAGCAAGCGGCAGGGGTAGCGGTCGCCCTGGAGTGGGTAGTGGCACTGGCACATCACGGGCCGGTTCAGGCGGCTCCTCGGTAGGCCGGGGGGAGGACTCTGCGACTCAGGCGACGGGTGCCGGAGGTGACGCCGTGGCGCAGGGAACCGGTTTCGCAGGTGCCGAACAAGGGAGCCGTGACAGCATTTCAGCTCGCGGTCTTGGGCAGGGCTCTGCTCTCGAGCTCATCAAGACCACGAGCACGACCACCCTTGCCCCTGGCCAGCAGATCCATTTCCGATTCTCCCTCACGAACAAAGGCGATGAGACCATCACTGACTTGGTACTCTTTGATCACCTTCATCCAGCGCTGCATCCTGTAGCTACCGCGGGCAACGCCTTTGTAGCTGATACAGCTGGCTCTCGCGTCATTGCATGGAGAGCCCAAGCGCCTCTGGCACCACGCGAAACGCTCGCTTTTGATGTCGTCTGCCAGAGCGAAACATCTCAGTAAAGAGGAGGAAGGACATGCAGACATTCCGACCGACCGCCGGGAGGTGGTTGTACGTTTCTGTTTCGACCCTACTGTTGACCAGCTTGTCATGCACAATGCAAGTAGCGGGCCCTACTCAGATCGTGCGTTTCGAGGAACCGAGTGGCGCGACCGTCGTCTTCGACCATCTTTCGTCTAGTTTTGCGATACCATTCGAAAAGAATCTGATTCCGCCGACAACTTATCGGGTGCGGATCAACTTCACTGAGCATGTTCTGAGACGCATGGGCTTTACGGAGAACGAGATCCGAAAGGCTTCTGAGCGGGCGCATCTCTCCATCATTGGAGTCCTCCGATGCCCAGCCGCTTCGACGGCCCTGCCAGCTCGCTTCATTCTGGATGAGGATCTCGTGCGGGGTGCTCTCCTGGAGGATCAGGTCATTACTTGGCGATATTGGGATCATGAGAAGGTCCTGATCCTGGAATTCATGGGATCGTGCATCGGAGTCCAGGGATTCCGTTAGGCTGCTCATCGCTTTCCCGAGCACCCATCCTGGAGAGTGCACCTCTGTGCTGAGCGAGTCAAGGTGTTCGATACAGCCGCCAATCAGGTTTCGCGAAGTGATCTCAGGGCCCGGGCTGCGGCAACTCCCATGGCTGCCCTCGGGCACTCTCCAGGTCCTGCGCATTCCGCCACGCGCCGAGCAGGAAAGTACAGATGTCCCCGCCCCTACCCCTTCCGCTTCGCCATCTCCTCGTCCTTCAGCACCCGGCGCAGGAGCTTCATCATGGCGCTCTTCGGCAGCTCGTCCCGGAACTCCAGGGAACGCGGGATCTTGTAGGCGGCCAGGTGCTCCCGGCAGAAGGCGAGGATCTCCTCCGCCGTGGCCTTCTCGCCCTCCTTGAGGACGACGAAGGACTTGACCGTCTCGCCGCGCTCGGGGTCAGGCACGCCGATGGTGCAGGCCTCCAGCACCTTGGGGTGCGAGAGGAGCACCTGGTCGATCTCGTCGGGATAGATGTTGTAGCCGCTGGCCAGGATCATGTCCTTCTTGCGGCCGACGATCCAGAAGTAGCCGTCCTCGTCCATCCGGGCCAGGTCGCCGGTGTAGAGCCAGCCGTTGCGGATGACCTTGGCAGTCTCGTCGGGCCGGTTCCAGTAGCCCTTCATGATCTGCGGGCCCCGGAGGATCAGCTCGCCCTCCTTGCCGAGGGGCATCTCGGTCTCGCCGAGCTCCGGGTCCACGATCCGGGCGTCGGTGCTCGACACCGGGATGCCGACGCTGCCGGCCTTGCGCTTGCCGCTCAGGGGGTTCACGTGGGTCACCGGCGAGGTCTCGGTCAGGCCGAAGCCCTCGACGATCTTGGCGCCGGTGAGGCGCTCGAAGGTCTCCAGGGTCTCCACCCCCAGGGGCGCCGAGCCGGAGAAGCAGTACTTGATGCTGCGCATGTCCAGGCGCTCGATGCCCGGGTACTGGTTGATGGCCTGGAAGAGGCGCGGCACCGCCGGCATCAGGGTCACCCGGTGCTTGCTGATGATCTTGACCATCGTGTCGATGTCCCGGGGGTTCGGCATCAGGGCCATGGCCAGGCCACAGGAGACCGGCAGCATGAGGCTGATGTTCATGCCGAAGACGTGGAAGAAGGGCAGGGCGCCCAGGACCACCTCCTTGCCGTACTCCAGGTCCGGGAACCAGGCGCGCACCTGCTGCACGTTGTAGGACACGTTGCGGTGGGTGAGCATGGCGCCCTTGCTCACGCCGGTGGTCCCGCCCGTGTACTGGAGCAGGGCCAGGTCGTCCATGGAGATCTTCGGCCGGGGCGGATTTGGTGGCGTGGCCCGCACGAGCTTGCGGAAGAAGTGGATGCCCGGGCCCGCCTCCACCTCGGCGTACAGGGGGGGGGTCTCCTTCTTCAGCTTCAGGGGCGCCAGCAGGTTGAGGGGGAAGCGCAGGTACTCGGGAATCCGGGCGATGATGTAGTCCCGGACCGGCAGGCGGTCACGCATGCCCTGGACGGTGGCGGCGTACAGCCAGTCCCCGACGATGGCCACCGAGCAGCCGGCGTCGTTCCACTGGTGCTCGATCTCCCGAGGTGTGTACAGGGGGTTGGTCATCACCACCTGGGCGCCGGTGGCGAGGACCGCGAGAACCGAGATCGGCGTCTGCGGCAGGTTCGGCAGGAGGACCGCCACCCGGGAGTCCGGCCCCACGCCAAGGCGGGACAGGGCAGTGGCCAGCCGATCCACCTCCTCCTTGAAGCGCCGGTAGTCCATCCGGCAGTTCAGGAAGATCAGGGCCGGCGAGGAGGGCCAGCGCTGGGCCGCCTCCTCCAGCATGCGGGGCATGGTCTTCGCCTCGAAGTCCAGCTCCCGGGGAACTCCTGCGTCGTAGTGGCGATGCCAGATCTTCTCTTCCATGGGGGGCACTCCTTCGTCCGTCGTCGAGGGCGAGGATAGCAGTAGCTTGGGGTGGGCGGCTCTCGTCCGGCCCCTAGAATCCCTGGGGATGGACCTCACGGACGACCTCCTCCGCATCGGCAGCACCACCATCCGCCTGGTGGAGCCGGTGGACCGCCCCGTCGAGTGGATCGGCGAGCGGGAGCTGCTGGAGCAGATCCTGGCCTGCTGGACCGCCGTCACCCCCAAGGACCTGCCCCTCTGTCCGCGCATCGTCGGCCGGCCGGGCATGGGCAAGACGACCCTCGCCCAGGCTGCGGCCCAGGCCCTGGGGCGGCCCGCCTGGATCGTCCAGTGCACCGCCGACACCCGCCCCGAGGACCTGGTGGTGACTCCCGTCCTCACCTCGGGCGGCCAGGTGGAGTACCGGGCCTCCTCCCTGGTGACCGCCATGGCCCGGGGCGGGGTCGCCATCCTCGACGAGGCCAACCGCATGCCCGAGAGGTCCTGGGCCAGCCTCGCCCCCCTCCTGGACCACCGCCGCTCCGTGGACTCGGTGGTCGCCGGGGTGCGCATCCATGCCCATCCCGACTTCCGGGCCTGCGTGACCATGAACGACGACGCCAGCACCTACGAGGTGCCCGAGTACATCGTCAGCCGGCTGCAGCCCCTCATCGCCCTGGAGTACCCGACCCTGGAGGATGCCGCCGCCATCCTCCACTACAACGTGGACTTCGCCCCGGAGTCCCTGCTGCGCCAGTGCGCCGGGTTCCTCCAGGACAGCCACCGCCACCGCCTGGACTACACCCTCCGGGATGGCATCAACATCCTGCGCTTCGCCATCAAGCTCCACCACGTCCGGGACATGCCCCTCGAGGACGCCTTCCACGAGGCCGTCCGCCGGGTCCTGGGGCCGGACGCCGAGGACTTCGAGGCCCGGGCCCGGGAGGCCCTCATCCAGGAGGGCAACATGGTGGACTTCGCCAGCCTCTTCGGCAGCCTGGATCCGGCGGACGACCCGGAGGAGGAGGACGAGGGCGGCGCGGCGAGCTGAGCGGCCATGGAGTTCCTGCGCTGGCAGATCGTCCACTGCGTGCCGGTGGTGCACGCCCGCCTCGCCTTCGCCGAGGAGGTACGGCGCCGCCTCCTGGAGGAGGACTTCACCGCCGTGGCCGTGGAACTCCCTCCCTTCCTGCGCCCGGCCATGGAGCAGGCCCTGGAACTCCTGCCGGTGGCCCACGTGGTCCTCTACCAGGAGTGGACCAGGGGCCTGGGGCGGGAGGCGACCGACTCCCGGGCCTGGTACGTGCCGGTCCACCCCGGGGACGCCATCGTCGAGGCCCTCCGGGTCGCCCGGAGCGAGCGCCTGCCGGTGCACTACGTGGACGCCGAGGTCCAGGACTTCCGCTCCCGGCCGGCGGTGGTGCCCGACCCCTACGGCCTCCGCAACCTGGGCCTCGAAGCCTGGTACCGGGCCTGCGCCCCGGCCCTGGCCCGGCACCCGCGCACGACCCAGGACATCCTCCGGGAGCAGCACATGGCCTGGCGCCTGCGCCGGATTGCGGCGCGCGCCCGGGGCCGCATCCTCTTCGTCTGCGGCCTCGCCCACTGGGCCACCATCCGCCATCACCTCGAGACCGGCACCGTGGTGCCGCTGGCCGGAGAACCGCCCCACTCCAGCCAGATCCGGGTGCTGCGCCCCCGGCCCCGCTCCCTGCCCTTTCTCACCGGCGACCTGCCGTGGCTGGTCCAGGCCTACGAGGAGCACCGCCGGGGCATCGAGCTCGAGCCCTTCGACCCGGCCCGGGCCCTGCCCGGGCTCCTCCTGGAGGCCGCCCGCCTGCACCGCCGCCGGCACCCGGGCAGCCTGGAGCGGCC
>CAYMFV010000213.1:0-5449 GCA_964389745.1 uncultured Planctomycetales bacterium
CGGCCTTCTGGCTCGGCTTCTTCCTACCGGGCGCCGTCGCCGCCGGGATGGCGGGAGCCGGCTGGGGCTGGCTGGCCGGCCGTCTCCTGGGTCGGCGCCCCCGGATGGCCCTCCTCCTGGCCGCAGGCCTGCCCCTCCTCGCCGGCCTCGGGCTCGAGGGTGGGCGCATCGTCCGGGCCTACGGCAACCGCCTGGCCCTCCTCGGCGAACCCACCAGCTGGGCCTTCGTCCTGGCCACAGCCTTCGTCCTCCTGGCCCTCCTCCTGGCCCGCCGCCTGCCTCTCCTGGCCGCCCTCCCCGGGGCCGCCCTGGTGGTGCTCCTGGCCGCCGTGGCCGTCGAGGAGGGGACCGGGGTGGAGCGCCGACCCCGGGAGGAGCTGGACGCCGTCCTCCGGCCCGCCGCCGCCGTCACCCCGTCCCCCCGCCGGCTCCTCATCTTCGGGGTCGACGGCCTGGACCCCCGGGTCCTCGAGGAGCTGATGGCGGCCGGCGAGCTGCCCAGCTTCCGGCGCCTGGCGGAACGGGGGACCCTGCTGCCCCTGGCCACCTACCAGCCGACCCTGTCGCCCCTGGTCTGGAACACCATCGCCACGGGCTGGCCCTGGCGGCAGCACGGTGTCGGGGACTTCACCGTGGTGGTCCTGCCCTTCGCCCCCCGGCCCGTGTTCCTGACCACGACCTTCATGGAGCGCCTGTGGCCGGCGGCGAGCCGGCTCCTCGGGGGGGGGGCGACGACGCGCTACCTGGTCTCCTCCTACCAGCGCCGTCGCCGGGTCTTCTGGGACGTCTTCGGCCAGGCCGGCATCCCCTGCGCGGTGGTGGACTGGTGGGCCAGCCATCCGGCCCGGCCCTTCCCGGGCATCCTCGCCTCGGACCAGGCCTTCAGCGCCGCCACCTTGCGGCGTTTCCACGAGCAGGGGGGGAAGGCCCTGGCGGGAAGCGTCCACCCGGCGGGCCAGGGACCGGGCGAGGAGGACCTGGAGCCCCTGCTGGCCCGGATCCTGGCGCCGGCCGCCGAGGCCGCCCGGGAAGAGCGGGTGACCCGCTTCTACGGCGGCATCGAGGGACCGGGCAGCCAGTACGTGGACCTGGAGATGCCCTACGTCCGCCAGAGCCTGCGGGCGGCGGACTTCCTGGAGGAGCTGATGCGCCAGGACCGGGCCCGGGTCTATGTCTTCTACACCCGGATCGTGGACACCAGCCAGCACCTCTACTGGCAGTTCTGGAAGCCCGGGGATCCGTCCTTCTCCTCCTCCCCCCCCCCGAAGGACGTCGCTCGGACCCTGGGGGACATGATTCCCCGGGCGCACCGGCTGGCGGACGCCCTCCTGGGGGAGATGCTGGAGATCCTGGGCGAGGACACCGCGGTCCTGGTCCTGAGCGACCATGGCTTCCACGGCGTCCCACCGAAGTTCGGGACCTCGGCCGAGGGCACCATGCTGCCGGTCAGTGGTCACCACTGGCAGGGGCCGCCCGGCGTCTTCCTGGCCGCGGGACCCGGGATCCTGCCCGGCGCCCGGGTGGAGGTCGGCGTGGACGACGTCCTGCCGGCCCTGGCCTGGTGGTTGGGCTTGCCCCTGGCCAGCAACCTGCCCGGCCGCCTGCCCGCCGGCCTGTTCACCGGCGACTACGCCGGCCGGAACCCGGGCACGGTGCCCACCTGGGAGGTGGAGGGCGAGGAGGCCGGGGAGCGGATTCCCATCCAGGCCTTGAGCCCGGAGGAGGCCACCCAGCTCAACCAGCTCGGCTACGCCGCCGGCGGCTGACCGGCGCAGGTCAGTACTTGCCCTCGGCCAGGCGGCGCTTCGCGGCCGCGGCCTCGGGGCCGTAGGTGCCGCTGAAGTTGACGGGCGGCTGCTCCAGGACGTCCAGGTCGCCCATGACCCGGGTCTGGCAGGCGAGGCGCATCGCGTCGCCGTGGCCGATGGCGAAGTAGGCCATGGCCAGGCGGAGCTTCTCCACCAGGGTCCTGGGCCCGGCGTTGCGCTCGGTGCCGTTCTGGAGGAGGACCCGGCAGGAGCCGCACTGGCCGAGGCCGTGGCAGTTGGCGAGGCGGTGGATGCCCGGGTAGAGCTGGACGCCGTTGCGCAGGGCCACCTGGCGGAGGTTGGCGCCCTGCTCGACCTCGACCTCGGTACCGGAGCGGAGGAAGCGAACCTTGGGCATGGCGGGGCTGGGGGGGAGGTTCAGTCGTCGTCGCCGTCGCCCGGCGCCACGGGCCAGAAGGGGCGCTCGGGACGGACTTCCAGGTTCTGGAAGAGAGCCACGGTATCGTCGCCGGTCTCGAGGGCAAAGCCCCCGGTGAGCCGCTCGGCGGTCCACTCCTCCGGCGTCTCCCCCCGGTGCTTCTCGTTGACCATCAGGACGCCCTGGCCCGTGGCGTCCACTTCGAGGACGAAGTGGAGCTTCTGGGCCGGCGGCAGCTTGATGGCCTCCAGGTCCTTCCACTTCCAGGCGCGCATGCCGGAGTGCTCCTCATCCATGACCCGGTCGATCCGGAAGAAGGTGGCGCTGGCCCCGTTGTTGAAGCCGATCGCCGCCTGGCCCAGGGTGGCGGGCGTGGCACCGAAGACGATCTGGGCGCCGTTCAGGCCATCGATCACGATGGTGCCGCGGATGGCAAAGGGCGGCCGCAGGTGGGCGAGGAGGGGATGGTCGCAGCGGACCCGGGTGTCGAAGGCTCCCTCGGGCGTGTTCACCAGGACACCGTCCGGCTCGTACTGGACCACCGTCACGCCCCATCGCTGCCGGTTCGCCTCCGGGCTCTTGTCGAAGGCCCGGAGCCACTGGCGGAGGTCGTGGCCGCTTAGATCCCGGTAGTAGGCCACCTCCTCGAGGAGCCGGGCCTGGGGCTGGCCGAAGGCCTGGATGGCGTGGGCGGCGAAGAGCAGGGACAGAACCGGATGGCCAGCGTCCATCGCCTGGGCCATGGCCTCCTCGATGGCGGCGGCGGCCGTTCGGTTGGCCTGGCAGTAGCCGGTAACCAGGCTGCCACCGCCTTGCTCCTCCAGCCAGCGCTCGGCTGCCGCGGTCAGCTCCTCGTTGCCGTCGCGCCAGGCCAGCTCCCAGTGGCGGAGCATCCAGTACCAGGCATCGTCCTTCCGCCTGGCACCCAGGTTGGCCTCGGCCAGGAGACGGTAGGTCTCCGGATCCCGGGGCCGCTTGTCGTCGGCCTGCTCGGCGGCGATCCGGGCCCGTTCCCAGTCGCCCCGCTCCAGGTAGCGGCGGACCCGCTCCTGGAGGACGTCAGCGAACTCGGGACCGGCCTTGGTCTCCTTGACGACCTGCTGGGTGAAGCGGCGCCAGCGGGCTTCGAAGGCCTCCCAGTCCGGCACCTCCGGGTCGTCCACCTCCTCGACGAAGAACTTCACGGCCCGGCGGTAGCCCTCCTGGATCTGGTCCCGGAGCTCCTTGGGGCCCTTGCGGGTGTAGGAGCGCAGATACTTGAGGTAGGGCTCCCGGTAGATGAGATTGCCCTCCTCGTCCTCGTAGTTGAGGAGGAAGTAGACCAGGGCCCAGCCATAGGAGTAGAAGGAGCCGCCGTAGGACCGGGTCGGCGCCTGGGTGATGAGCTCCTTCAGAGTGTGGCGCCTGGAGCTCCTCTCGATGGACTCCCATTCCCAGACGCGGAGGAGGGAAGGCTTGTTCTTGACGATGCTGCCGTCGGCCTTCACCTCGCAGCCCTCGAAGTAGGACGCCGTCCCCTCGTTGAGCCAGGCGGGCGGCGGCTGCTTCGTCGGCTTCCGGCACATGAGATACATGAACTCGTGGCTGGCCTCGTGGAAGAGGGTGTTCCACAGATCGGACAGATCCGAGCCGTCCTCGGACTCGTCGTAGGTCGCCAGGATGAGCTTCTCCCGGTGGAACCAGCCCTTCAGGCCGAGGGGGCCGCTGGCCCCCAGCACGTCGATGCAGTACTTGTCGAAGTCCGAACGCCTGGCGTGGATGGCCAGGGTCATGCGCGGCGCCTTCTTCCGGTAGCCGTAGACGTCCTGGTAGAAGTCGTACATCTCCTCCATGACCACCGAGACGGTCTCGAAGAACTCGAAGGAGATGTTGGTGATGATCTCGTAGTGGGCCGTCTTGCGCCGGAAGGCGTTCTTCCACTCCCGGTGCCGGCGGTTGACCTTCTCCACCCAGGCCTGGGAGCGACGGCGGACCCGGTCGGCCACGAAGGCGCCGCCCAGGGCCGAGCTCCCCGCCTTGTCCAGGAGCTTCTCCCATTCCCGGCCCAGCTTCTCGTCCTGGGGATCCAGGTCCAGGAGCCTGCCCAGGAGGTGGCCGGCGACCCGGTAGCGCCGCTCGCGCATGGCCTTGGCGGCGGTCTTCCGGATCGACTCGCGCCAGGCAGCCAGGATGGCACCGTCCAGGTTCCACTCCGGGCTGATGGCGGCCAGGCGCTCGGCCAGCTCCCGGGCCTCCCGCTCCCGGCCACCGTAGTCCTGGGCCCAGTAGAGCCACTTGCCCCAGCGGAGCTGACCCTCGATGTCATTCAGATCCTTCGCCGCCTCCAGGAGGACGCTGTAGAGACCGGTGTCGTAGGGGTGGGCCGGCAGAAGCCGAAGGGCCAGGGCCTCGGCCTCCTGGGGCCTGCCGGCCGCCAGCAGCGCCCGGGCCTCCGCGAGCGGGTCCTCCTGGGGGGCAGACGGGACCAGGGCGAGGAGGAGCAGGCTGGCGGCGGGGCTCAACATGGCTACTGGCTTCCGGAACCTCCGGAAACAGCTGCCAGTATAGGCAGGGGCGGTGACCGTCCCGCCCGGCCGGCGCCGTCAGTCCAGGGTCACACCCAGCTCCTGCAACCAGGCGTGGATGTCCCGCAGGCGCACCGCCAGCCCCATGTGGGGAATGACCTGCGGTCGATAGCTCCCCTGGGTGTAGATCCGGGCGTAGATGCCCACCAGCTCCCGGGTGTCCTCCAGGAAGACGCCGCCACCGGAGTTGCCGAACCAGGCCGGGGTGCTCACCATCCACCAGTCCAGTCCGTCGAGGCGCCAGTGTTCCCGGGTGAGCTCGCCCCGGGTCGCCTGCGGGGCCGTGCCCAGAGGACAGCCGACGGTGTAGAGGGAGGTGAAGACCTGGATCTCGGCGGCCCGCTCGGGGGGGGCCAGGTGGGCTACGGGCCGCAGGTCCTCGGCTGTGTCCAGGTGCAGGAGGGCCAGGTCCCGGCCCGGGTCGAAGGCCTCCACCCGGGCCGCCAGGTGCAGCTCCCGGCCCCGGCGCTCCAGGACCACCTCCAGCTCCTCCTGCCGGGGATCCCGGGCCACGGGCCGCTCCTCCAGGATGTCCCGGACCACGTGCCAGGCGGTGAGGGCCCGGTAGCGGTTGCTGCCGCCCGGGAGCTCCCGGACGGAGACCAGGACGGCGCTGCCCACCGCCGTCTCCCCGGTGAGGAGGAACACGGGCTCCAGGACGTCCCGGCGCAGGGCCGCCGCCCGCCGGGCTGCCGGGG
>CAYMFV010000214.1:0-5448 GCA_964389745.1 uncultured Planctomycetales bacterium
GGTAGAGGAGGGAGTAGCGCGCCTCCTGGATCTCCGGCTTGGTGAGGGCGAGGTCACCGCCGCGGTAGTCGGTCGCGGGAACCACCATCGACTCGCGCGCCGGGCGATGGTCGAAGTGGGCCGCCATCGCCGCCACCACAGCCGACTCCTCGACGTTGCCGACCACCGAGACGAGGACGTTGTCGCCACCGTAGTACCGCTCGCGGAAGTCGACGAGCTGGTCACGGGTGAGCGCTCGCACGGTCTCTTCCGTGCCGATCACCGGGTGGGCGATGCCGCTGGCGCAAAAGTGGGGCCAGGCGCGGTCGGCGAGATACGAGCTCGGGTCGTCGTCGTAGCGGCGCATCTCTGAGACGATTACCTCGCGCTCCTTTTCTAGCTCGTCGGCGGGGAAGGTGGCGTGCTGGTAGAGGTCGCAGAGGATCTCGAAGGCGTCGTCGAGGCGCTCTCTTAGCGCGGTAATGTGGTAGACGGTCTGGTCGAACCAGGTCCAGGCATTGAGCTTGCCGCCGATGCGGTTGGCGTCGCGGTTGATCTGCTTGGCGTCGCGCTTGTCCGTCCCCTTGAAAAACATGTGCTCCAAAAAGTGGGCGGCGCCACGGAGGGGGCCCTCCTCCACCGCCGAGCCGATGTTGGTGAGGATCTGGATGTTCACCACGTCGCTGGCGTTGCGGTGAAAGAGGAGGCGGCTGTTGTTCACTTCCAGGAGTTTCATGGATGCTCCATCTGAATTGGGGGCGGGATCGTAGCCTGAGAGGGGTCCGTGTGAACAAGAAGACCGTCCAGAGGCTGTTTGAGCACCTGCGCGCCGAGCGCCCCGAGCCGCGCGGCGAGCTGATGTGGTCGACCCCGTTCGAGCTCCTCGTCGCGGTGGTCCTCTCCGCCCAGGCGACGGATCGCTCGGTGAACCAGGCGACCGCCGACCTCTTCCCGGTGGCCTCGACGCCGGAGGCGGTGGTCGCTCTGGGGGAGGCGGGGCTCATCCCTCACATCCGCCACATCGGTCTCTTTAATAGTAAGGCGCGCCACATCGTGGCCGCCGCGCAGATGCTCCTCGACGAGTACGGCGGTGAGGTGCCCCGAGACCGCGCTGCCCTCATGCGCCTCCCCGGGGTCGGCCGAAAGACGGCGAACGTCATCCTCAACAATGCCTGGGGCGAGGAGACGATCGCCGTGGACACCCACGTCTTCCGGGTCTCCAACCGCACCGGCCTGGCTCCCGGCAAGACGCCGGACGCGGTGGAGCGGGGCCTCATGGAGGTGGTACCGGCGGAGTTTCTGCGCGACGCCCACCACTGGCTCATCCTCCACGGCCGCTACACCTGCACCGCGCGCAAGCCGCGGTGTGGTAGGTGTTGCATCGTCGGCCAGTGCGGCTACGAGGCGAAGGTGACCGCGTAGGAGCCTGTCGGTCTTTGGCCCGACCGCTCCACCCCGCCCCGCCCCACTTCGCCGCGGCGCGCGCCCCTGTGGCCTACGAATGACTAAAGGGTAGGGGACCGCCGCGCCGATACGGAGCGGGAGATCGGTTCCCCAGGGAAACGAACCAGTATGTCATTCGCCACGCCTCCGGGGTGTGGCGGTGAAAGGAGTGATCTTGGCTACCGCCCGTATCCTGAGCATCGACGATAGCCCCACCGTCTTGAAGCTGATCGAGATGATCGGCCAGGCGGCGGGATACGAGGTCCACGTGGCCGACGACGGCCGGCGTGGGGTGGAGATGGCCGCGGAGATCCACCCGGACGCGATCCTCGTGGACTTCATCATGCCGGAAATGAACGGCCTCCAGGTGTGCAAGGCACTGCACGACAATCCGGAGACCCGCGACATCCCGATTATTCTCGTCTCCTCGAAGGGTGAGGCGGTGGGGGATAAGTGCGTCGCCACCCGCGGGGTACGCCACTACTGCACCAAGCCATTCAAGGCCGAAGAGCTGCACGCCAAGCTGGCCGAGAGGCTCGGCGACCAGGGCGGGGGGCATGAGGAGGCCGTGGCGGTATCCGCCGTCGGTGCCCCGGCTCCAGCCGTGGTGGTCGCCGCCGGCCCGGATGGCCGGCAGCCAGGGCAGGCCGGCGATGTCGGACTGGAGGAGCCAGGTCTCGGGCTGCTGGCCGGCCCAGGGTCCGGTCGGGCTCCAGTCCCGGTTGAGGTCCACGCCGTTGGCGTTCCAGCGCTGGTCGTGGAAGGCGCCGTCCGGGTTGACAAGGGGGTAGATCACCCAGCGGGTGTAGCGAGTCAGCCCGAGGGGGGGGGTGGTTGTGCCCCGGCCAAGGAGCAGGTCCACCATGCCCTCGAGGACGTAGGAGGAGGCCCACTCGTCGCCGTGCTGGCGGACGAGGACGAGGAAGGTGCGCTTCCAGGCCGGCGGCGCCTTGCTCTGTGGATCGTCGAAGAGGAGGCGGTAGACCGACCGGCCCTCCACCGAGGCGCCGAGGGTCGTGATCGAGAGCCGGGGGTCGGGGGGCAGGGACTGGATCCAGGCCTGGAACCGGCTCCAGGAGTAGCTCCCGGCGCGAGGCGCGCCGGCCGGTTGGGGGGGGATGAGTTCGATCACCTCCCTAGACCGGCGGAAGAGGACATGGAACTCGATGCCGCCGCCTGGCGCGGGCGCGGCGGACAGGGGCCGCCACCGTCCCGGCCCCACCCAGGCCCGGACGCTCCAGTCCGGCGGGAGGTCCGGAAGGCGGCAGAGCAGTCGCCGGCCGGGCCGGCCCTTCAGCGAGAAAGCAGGCCGATCGAGCCACGGGTCGCCGGCGATCCGGATCTCCAGTCCCCAGGGCGCTGGCGAGAAGCGCAGGACATCCCCGGCCTCGGTCAGGTCCTCGGGGCTGGGCCCCTGGACAACGGGCAGAGCCAGGAGGAGGGGGGCGAAGAGCGCGGCGAGCATGGCAGGCCATACTAACGGCTATCGGGGGAGGGGCTCACTGGGACGGGGTTGCCAATAGGGAACCCACGTGCGAGCACTCTTCGCGACTTCCCGCTTCCACGAACGACGTGGACCCCCCAGCGGCCTGATGACCACCGTCCCAGGCGAGGAGCTCTCGGTGAGCGGCACAGGCGAGGGAGGCATGACCATCCAGCTCTACCGCGGCCAGCAGCTCGCCGGCGAGACCGAGTACGCGAAGCCCGTGACCCTCGGTCCCGCGAAGCCTGGTCCGACCCTCCACCAGGATTCACAGGACCCGCCAGGAGAGGACCAGGAATCCCTCCCGCAGCATCGACAAGTCCCCTCCATAGACGAGACAGGCAGGCGCCGCTTCGTCGCCCGCCAGGCGGCGCCAGTGGCGCAGGCCGCGCAGGTGGTCGCCGGCCAGGGGCCGGCCGGACTTGGCTTCCAGGGCCAGGGGACCGCGCGCCCGGTCCAGGACCACGTCCACCTCGTTGCCGCGGTGATCACGCCAGAAGAAGAGACCAGGTGCCTGGTCACGGTGTACCCGGTTCTTGAGCAGTTCGGAGACGATGAAGGCCTCGAAGACCTGGCCGCGAAGGGGGTGGACCAGGAGGTCGTCCGTCTTGCGGATGCCGAGGAGATAGCAGAGGAGGCCGGTATCCAGGAAGTACAGCTTCGGACTCCTGGTCAGGCGCTTGTTGAAGCTGCGATGGTAGGGCCGCAGCCGGACGCCGAGGAAGCTCGTCTCCAGGACATCGAGCCAGCGGCGGGCGGTGCTGTGGCTGATGCCGCAGTCGCCGGCGAGGGAGGACAGGTTCAGCAGTTGCCCGTTGCGCCCGGCGCAGAGGCGCAGGAAGCGCCCGAACAACTCGAGGTCGGCCACGTCCAGGACGTCCCGCACGTCCCGCTGGACGTAGGTCCGGAAGTAGTTCTGGTACCAGCGCCTCGGGCCAGGCGGCGCTGGTGGACCGGCGGGTAGGAGCCGGCGAGGAGGACCTTCTCCAGGCCCTCCTCGTCGTCCCTTCGGCGCGGCGGAACCCGCGCGCCGAGGGCGTCCAGGTCGAGAGCCCTGCGGGCCAGGCGCTCGCTGCGGCTGAAGGGCAGGAGGTGGAGGACCGAGGCGCGGCCCGCGAGCGTCTGGCGGATGCGCCCCATGAGGAGGAAGTTCTGGCTCCCGGAGAGGACGAAGCGGCCCGGCGTGGGGTCGCGGTCGACGATCCCCTGGATGTACGAGAAGAGCTGGGGAACATGCTGGACCTCGTCGAGTACGACGGGCCCGGTGTACTGGGCGAGGAAGCCGCGAGGATCCGCCGCGGCGAACTCCCGGACGTCGGGCTCCTCCAGGGAGACGTAGGCGTGCCGGCGAAGTGCCCGCCGGGCGAGGGTCGTCTTGCCGGACTGGCGGGGCCCGGTCAGGGTGACGACCGGGTACTCGCGGCAGGCCCGGAGCAGGGCCGGCGTGAGGCCTCCGCCTACATGTTCCGCCGGTACTGCCCGCCCACGTCGAAGAGGGCGGCGGTGATCTGGCCGAGGGTGCAGACCTTGACGGTCTCCATCAGCTCGGCGAAGAGGTTGCCGCCCTCCAGGGCCACCTTGCGCAGGCGCATCAGGGCCGCCTCGGCCTCGGCCCGGTGGCGCTCCTGGAAGCGGCGGACCTGCTCCACCTGGGCCCGCTTCTCCTCCTCGGTGCTGCGGATGAGCTCCGGCACCCGGTCCACCTGGTCGGCCTTGCGGGGGTCCAGGAAGGTGTTGACGCCGACGATGGGCAGCTCGCCGCTGTGCTTGAGGCGCTCGTAGTGGAGGCTCTCCTCCTGGATGCGGGAGCGCTGGTACATGGTCTCCATGGCGCCCAGCACCCCCCCCCGGTCGGCCAGGCGCTCGAACTCCTGGAGGACCGCCTCCTCCACCAGGTCGGTGAGGAGCTCGACCACGTAGGAGCCCTGCCAGGGGTTCTCGTTGCCGGCCAGGCCCAGCTCCTTGTTGAGGATGAGCTGGATGGCCAGGGCCCGGCGCACCGACTCCTCGGTGGGGGTGGTGATGGCCTCGTCGTAGGCGTTGGTGTGCAGGCTGTTGCAGTTGTCGAGGACCGCGTACAGGGCCTGCAGCGTCGTGCGGATGTCGTTGAAGTCCACCTCCTGGGCGTGCAGGCTGCGGCCACTGGTCTGGATGTGGTACTTGAGCTTCTGGGAGCGCTCGCCGGCGCCGTAGAGCTCGCGCATGGCCACCGCCCAGATGCGCCGGGCGACCCGGCCGATGACCGCGTACTCGGCGTCCATGCCGTTGCTGAAGAAGAAGGACAGGTTCGGGGCGAAGGCGTCCACGTCCATGCCCCGGGCCCGGTAGTACTCGACGTAGGTGAAGCCGTTGGCCAGGGTGAAGGCGAGCTGGGTGATGGGGTTGGCCCCGGCCTCGGCGATGTGGTAGCCGCTGATCGAGACGCTGTAGAAGTTGCGGACCTGGTGGTCCACGAAGTACTGCTGGACGTCGCCCATCATCTTCAGGGCGAACTCGGTGCTGAAGATGCAGGTGTTCTGGGCCTGGTCCTCCTTGAGGATGTC